>JBARUV010000330.1:0-2866 GCA_049645905.1 Sulfitobacter sp. | reverse complement strand
ACGGTACAGTACGAAAATTAAGGGTACAAATCGTCGTTGATATTGCAGGATAAATTCTGCACGGATTCTGATTAATTAGGGTACGGTGACAGCTGTCGACGTCACGCTCCGGAACCTCGCGACCACGGTAGTGCCGGGCGGTGCTGAAATCATCGGGCTGATCACCGTGCTGATTGTCTTGGCCGCTGTTGCGAATGTTGAACTGGATCGCAAGCACATTCAGGTCGATCTAATCCTCAATCTCGTCTCGACACGCAATCGCCGGGCGATGATCGCCGCCGGGCTGATCCTGACCCTTGCCGTCATGGCGACAACAGCCGTGCAAATGTTCGCGCAGTCAGACTACCTCATGCGCAACCATATCGTCACCGCACGCCTGGGCTTGCCGCATTGGCCCTTTGTCGGGGCGGCCGCAGCCTATGTGCTCTTGTTCGCGCTCGCGCTTGTAGCCAACCTCGCGAAGGATCTGGCAGCGGTCCTGCGCGACGGCGGTCTTTGGATCGTGCTCATCGGCGCGTTTGTCGCCACGATAATCGTCACATTCGTCTTCAACCCCGAACTGCTTCCGTACGAAGCCTCGCGTCCCGTCAAGGGTTTGCTCTGCATCCTGCTTTGCTTTTCGCTGATTTTCCTCGGCGTCCATGTCGCCACGGGAATGGCAGTCACGGCGCTGTTGGGGATAGCTTTGCTGATCTCTCCGTCGGCCAGCCTGACCAGCCTCGGCACCGCGAGCATCGCCGTCGTTGGCGATCCGCTCTGGAGTGTGATTCCACTCTTCACATGGATGGGGCTCATTGTCGTTGCGTCGGGTTTTGCCCAAGACCTTTACCGCGCCGCATATCGCTGGATCGGGCATTTGCCGGGGGGCCTCGCCTCGGCCAGTACGGTCGCCTGCGCGGGGCTGTCGTCGATCGTCGGGGACACGCTCTCGGGTGTCTATTCCATGGGCTCCATCGCCCTGCCCCAGATGAAACAATATGGCTACGACATGAAGCTCGCCACGGCTTCCATTGCCTGTGCCGCGACCATTGGCGTGCTGATCCCGCCCTCCATTGCCTTCATCGTGGAATGCTGACCGAGGTTTCGATCGGCAAGCTCTTCATGGCGGGTATCCTCCCCGGCATCCTGTTCGCAGTCCTGCTGATCGGGCTGATCACCATCCGCGCGGCGCTCAATCCGTCGCTCGCGCCGCGCGCCGAGAAATCGACATGGGCGGAGCGCAAGGAATCGAGCGCGGCGACATGGCCGATCCTGCTGCTGATGCTGCTGGTCATCAGCGGCATTTATTCCGGCTTCGTCACCCCGAACGAAGCTGGCGGCCTTGGCGTAGTCGGTGCCCTTGCAATCGGCACGGCGACAGGCCGCCTCGGCTGGGCAGATATCTGGTCCTCACTCGAACAAACTTTGCGCCTTACCGCCGGGATCATCCTGATCTTCATGTTCGCCACTGCTTTTGGTCGCTTCATCGCCGTCAGCGGGCTGACAAGCGAATTGGCCCAGCTCGTCACCGATCTCGAACTCGGGAAATACCAACTCATCGCCGCGATCATGCTGTTTTATGTGCTGATGGGCATGTTTATGAACGCCCTGCCCGCTCTGGTGCTCACCGTGCCGTTGTTCTTCCCGCTGGCGATGAACGCAGGCTTCGATCCGGTCTGGTTCGGCGTCATGGTTGTGGTCATGGTCGAACTCGGTGTTGTCACGCCCCCGATCGGCGTCAATGTTTTCGCGATTGCCTCAATGGCCAAGGACGTCTCCATGTATCAGGTCTTTGCCGGCGTCATCCCGTTCTGGATCGCCTTCCTACTTCTGGTCATCCTCCTGATCGCCTTCCCGCAAATCAGCCTGTTCCTGCCGTCGTTCATGTAAGGTGCAGGTCTTTACAAAAGGGGCCTATATACTTAACTAGCCGCTACTTGAATACGGCGTTATCCGGCGGTTCAATACCGTCTCATCGCTCCGCGATGGTGGCGCATGCAGTGCTGAAGCACAATCCATCTCGATGGCCTTGCATGAACTGACGACCAACGCGGTAAAGTATGGCGCACATTGCATCAAGATAGCGGAGAACTGTCGATCAAATGGAACCGACTCGCGGATGGTTTCGAATTCGAGTGGCTTGAAACGGGTCTGCTCGGTGTCACGGAACCGACCAAGACAGGTTTCGGCACCATGATCCTGACCCAAATTCTGCCCAGCCAGTTAAACGGCGAAGCAACGCGGGAATTTTTGCCGACAGCTATAAATTCCGGCTACGGGTCGATCAACGAGATACCTCATAGCGTGCGATTTACTGACTTCAAAATTAACCATGGTTCAATCGCCGAGCGATAAATTTGATAAGTTCGGTCTGAATGTATGGTTTTTGAAAAACCTCTGCTTTAGGGGCCGTTTTATCCGCCAGCAGTTTTTCGATTTCGCCAGTGACATAGACAAACGGCACGCCTTCACTGTGCAAATGGATCGCGACATCAACACTTGTTTCATGTGCGAGATTATAATCAAGGATCGCGCAATCGGGGGGTGTTTCATCAATCATCGAAAAAGCGGATAATGGGGTTTTTGCCGGACCGATAACGGTGAACCCAGCATCACCCAAAGCGAACTTCAAGTCCATTGCCTGCAGGGCATCATCTTCAACAATCAGAATGTGATGACCAGTAATCACTATTTGAACCTCGGAAAAACCCAACGCGAAATAGCGTCAATAGACTAACAAGTTCAGGCTCTATCAGTTCCGGCCTGTCCTTCAGGTGGTCAGGACGAGGGGCCGGTCGGGCCTTAAACTAAAGCAAGGTTAGTATTCTTTCGCTTGTAAGCGATGGGGTGGACGCCCCCAGTGATGGGCACTCGCACAGGCCTCCGT
>JBARUV010000329.1:0-5982 GCA_049645905.1 Sulfitobacter sp. | reverse complement strand
GCCGCGACCCGCGCCTTTTCATAGACATCGCTTCCGAGAGTGATCAGTTCATGGGTAACCTCGCTCGAAGCGGTATGCATCGTGCCTCGGTTTTCGAAGGTGATCATCTCCCCCTCCATGCGCAGCGCATAATCCGGCATATGTGCGTGCGCCTGGTCTTGCTCCACGATCACGCCGATCAGGCGACGGAACTCGCGCATCGTAGATGTGGACCCACATTTACGCTGTAAGACGGGGAGGCTGATCTTCCAGTGTTTCTGACGGCCACAGTGCTTGCGCGCAAGTTCGTACAAACGACGTTCCAGTGGCTTTCTGAGGCGGAAATAGTTGCGGTGTAACGTCAGCACTTCCTGTGCGCGAATTGCATTAAAGACCCAGTCCGACAGCTCAACCTCGATTTCCTGCATGCGCCCGTCGCGGGTTTCGCGCACGATACGGGCGCGGTCGATGATGCTGAAAATATCGAGCTGCTCAGTGCCACCTGTCGTGATATTGGTCTCAATCTGGGTCCCCTGAAGCCGCAGGAGTGCCGCGCGCAGGGCTTTGTAGCCGCGCCCGTCGGTGACCCGGTTTGTTGCTCTCAGAAGGTCGTAGGCTTTCAGGCGCACGACACGCTGCACTTCGCGTCCTTCGTTGATTGCCGCGATGACCTGGCTGATGCAGTAGATCAGAACATCACGGTCATGGATTGTTGCCAGCCCGTCAGCGGAGGGCCGGACCACGACATAGTTCTTACCGGATACGTCTTCATACCGGCGCGCCTGGTGATCGGGTTTGGTCGACAGCGAGAAAATCGGATGTGCCATAGAGGCGATGTCCCCTTTGGGGGCGGCATCGAAGATATCGCACACGAAAAAGTCCTTCTGATCCAAGCGATCAGGCAGAAGAGGGGACCGGACATCTTTCGTGATTTCACACACCATAAGGTCAATATCGTGATTTCACACACGCTTGGCAAGCCTTTCGTGATTCCACACACATAATATCGTGATATTACACACATTTCTTCGTGATTTCACACACACGGCTATGATAAAAATTGTTATTTTTCATATGGTTATGGGATAATTTGTCGGCTTAACACATATCTAACACATATTTAACACTCAGGAATTGGCCAGAAATCAGCAATCCGGTCCTAAAAACTGGTCCATATAGACCTCACCAAGAAATCCAAAAAGCCAGATGGCATCTTGGAAAGCGCCACAGCTTCGATAGTGTCGGACGATAATGAAAGGCAGAGAAGGGCGGCGCTAATGTATCGGCCCACGGTCCCTGTCAGTATGTTTCTGCCCATGCTCGAGGTCAGCGAGGCGCTCAATCAGCCCGATGCGGACATCGCTATCAACTTCAATCTCAGCATGATTGTAATAAGCTAGGGCGAGAAGCATCTGTTCCTGTTCCGGGAGGTGATCTCCAAGAATATCTGCGAGAACATTTTCATCACCTTGCTTGAGCGCAGCCAGTTCACCTTCGCTGAGGCAGCCTTCAATTTCAGCTCTGAACGCCATGCACTCTTCCCGGCTGTTGAAGGGCGGGTTGATCCGGTCTTTCGCAACATGCGCCAAGACGTTCTGAACGTGGGGCAGGGTGCGTGTTTCGAGGGCGATCCGTACCGGGTCTTTCCGTTTTTTTCCATCGCCCATCGTGTCGATCATTGAATCCAAGGCGCGTTCGAAACGGCTTTGGTCTTCGGTCAGATAAGCTCCTTGCGGGAGAACCCGATCATACATTTCCGCAATCTTGTCGATCTGGTGCGGAGAACCGGCGGCGTCTTTCAGGACCCCGAGATCGCCGTTTACGACACGCGCTTCAAGTCTTTGGTAAGCCTCAAGAGCCGCATTCGTTTCCTTGCCCTTGTCGGCCATTTCCAGACTTGAGACGAGGCGCGCCAACGTACCACGCGCATCATTGAGCTGAGATCTGTAGTTCTGCATCAACTCACGCAGACTCCAGTTCATGGACTGCGCCGTGTTCAGTTTTGCTTCCATGCCAAGCTTTTCATCCCGCATCTTCATCTGGAAACCCCTAAGGGTATCTGTAGCGGCCTCTGTGGCCCGTGCATGCCATCCCTCATCGCTTTCCTTGCCGCCTCTCAGGAGAGACCCTTTGACGCGCTCAGGGAGAGCCACAGGGTTTTCCCCGGCCATGTAGGCGCCGTAGACGCGTTTCACGCGCTCATGATGCGCGTTGGAGCGCTTTATGCCACGTTGCAGCCCGTGCTTCTCGCTGACTTTTTCCGCGAAGTCAGACTGGAGGTCTGAGAGCGCTTTCTTGTTCCCGACAAAGGATCGACAGTTCAGCTTGCCGCGCTCATCAAGGGGAATGGTCATCACCGTCAAATGCGGTGTGGTTTCGTCGCGGTGGATCATCGCCGAGAGAACATTTTCTTTCCCGTGGCGTTCCTCGATCCAGCCGAGCGCATCCTTGAAATAGGTGTCCTGTTGGCCGCGGGTCATCGCTTCCATTTTCTCTGGCGATCCGGTGACGAGATATTCCAGCCCATGAACCGCGTTGGACCGGATCTTCTCCGGCGCGCGTTTTTTCCAGGCAGCCAGTACATCCTTGCTGTTATCCGCACCAATCAGGATAGTATTGGCTTTCAATCTGTCGGGGTCGGCATTGGGCGTTTCGCGTTCCCGGAAGGTATGCTGAAGGCTGGCCCCCATGTTGCCCATGGTTTTGATTTTTGCAGTCCGCATGATCCCAAAGGAACTGCCCTTGATGTCTGACCAACCTTCCTCAAGAAGCTTGCGGGGCTCTGCGGGCATGATCTGCTCCAGGAAAAAGAAGTGAGTATGTGTACTCACTAGACAATTTGCCTTCGCGTTGCGCAACAAATTGTTGTTCGCCTGTCAGAAGCTCGGCTGAAGATCGCACACCTGACAGGAAATACACATACTCACTTCCTATACCACGCGGATATATTCTAGATGGATTGACCGGTCTGTTTAGCATTCGGGCAAAATAGGATTACTGTTAGAACCGGGTCAGGAAATCCCGCCGCAGGTTCAGGAACAGCTCGTTGGATTGTGCCTTGCCGGAAACACCGTCATCGCTGAAGCGGTGGCGGACGCCGACGTCCATGTTCCAGTCTGTAGTCAGCTCACGACGGTAGGTGGCACCGATGCTGGCGTTGGTCTGGTTCACATTGGTACCGGTCTGGTTCACCTCTACCCAGCTCGCATCAAGGCTCAGGCTGGAGAGGGCGTTCAGCTCGTGCTGATATCCGAAGCTTACTCTGGTAGAGACCTGTTCGGTGTCTTCCAGCTGGCCGGAGTTCACATCACGCGCCAGACTGACGCTCAGGTTGCCGCGGGGCAGGGCGCGGGTTGCGTTCAGCCCGCCGCTGAGGAAGACTTCTCCGGTGACGCCCCGGGTTGCGCCGATCCGCCCTGAAACGATGCCCAGAGGGTATTCCAGACTGCGTGCGACACTGGTTGCGACACGCGTGCCGTCTTCGGTATCGGTGACATCCAAACTGACGGTCAGCGGGCCATCGGGGCGGTTGATGGTCAGGGCGTTGGTCAGGGTCCAGGTGGCGCGGGTGCCCGGTGTGCCGTCTTCTTCAAATTCGCTGTAATTCAGCCCGAGGTTCAACTGGCTTGCCTCATTCAGGTCCAGTCGCGCAGTGGCCCCCAGTGTCAGACGCCGCGTGTCATTCAGGGTTGTACCGCCAATGCCGGTGGCGACCCCGTTGCGGTAGCTGTTGTCCTCCATCCGGGCCAGTACACCAAAACCTAATGGAGCATCGTCACGCCAGTTCAACTGCGCAGACAACGCGGTGTTGCGCCGGGTCGCAGTGCCGTCAACAAAGGTAAATACTTGGGTTGTTTCGTCAAATATCAGTCCATCATCTGACTGATCGCTTTCGCGCACGGAGGCAGAAAGGCTAAGCCGTGCTGCAGCAGAAGTGCGGTCATAGCGCAGCGCGACCGAGGGGTTGGCAAATCCGTTATCGGTGCTGTTTGGACCGTTGAGACTGCGCAGTTCGCCGCCCAGATCAAAGGAAAACCGCTGCGTGCGGGTTTCGCTGAGCACACCCAGCGATAGGCCCATCGTTGCATCAGAACTGCGTCCGGGATCGGCAGGATCCAGCGCGCGGTTGCTTTGCGTCTCAAGCCCCAGTGTGACACCGAAGGCCAGTTGCACGCCCCTTGCTCCGGGCGTCTGCTGCGCCCAAAGCGGTGCTGTTGCAGTCCCGATAGCACCCAGCATCAGGGCCGACAGTGCAAAGGTCCTAAGGCGGGGGAGGGTCAAGAGAATGGCCTTTCCTGTCGCGATCTGTCCGGGAAGATGCGTTATTCAAACAGTCTACGCTGGGGCACAACGATCACGTCACCATCGCGCAAAACGGTCTGGCCGCCTTGGCCGCCAGCTTCGATCTGGTCATAGTTCAACTGATAAACGGTGGTGCCGCGGCGCAACTGGATGCGTTTGGTTGCGGCGAATTTGGTGAACCCGCCCATGATGGCGAACATTTGCAGGACGTTGGTTTCGGGTTTTACATCCAGTCCGCCCGGTTTGCCGACCTCGCCCATCACATAGATGGTGATCACCGGATCGGGTTCCGGAACGGATGCCACACGTTCGCGTGGCGTCGCCAGTTGTTCGATAGAGACGAACACATTCGGCGTACTGGCAAAATTGCCCGCCAGCCGCTGTGTCAGATTATTCTGGATGGTTTCCACGCTCTGGCCACGCACGCTGAGCGTGCCGGCCTGTGGTACGGAAATACGCCCGTCGGGGGCGACCAGAACAGTGCGGTTAAGACTGGCGTCTTCCAGCACTTCGATGCGCAGCGTGTCACCCGCCTTGACCTGATAGCCCTGTGCCTGCGCCGCTTGTGTGCCAAAGCCGAGCATCAATGCCATGAAAAGCATGCTCCACAAGCCTGCAAAACGGGTCAGGATGGATGTGCAATGTTTCATCAGAGTTCCTTTCAGGGTGAATGGTCCCTTACGTGATTGCCCTTGGTTTAAGGGCAACATGCCAAGCCTTTCAAAGGAAAACGCCCTGCGATCCGCTTAACCCGCAAGATAGCGGCTACGCGTGCCAGACATGCAACAAAAACAAGGGATAGGCGCTGGCTATTCCAGACCCGCCAGTGTTTCGCGCGCGCGGTCAAACTCGGGCAGGGGGCTGTCGCCGGCCATTTCCAGTGTTTTTTCCAGCTGGGCTTTGGCATTCGCGTTGCGGCCCAAAGCCGCATAGGTCATGCCCAGATGATATTGCACCAGCACTTCCTCTGTCATGGCCTTTGCAGCGGGTTCAAGATATTCCAGCGCCTCTTCGAAATTATCGCGGCGGTAGGCGATCCAGCCATAGGTGTCCTGAAACGCAGGTACCTTGGTGCCGCGCAAACGGCGCACGATATTGGCGGCGCGGGCCAGACTTTCCGGGTCGTCGCGATGGGTGGTGATCAGGCTGGCCAGATTGTTGGCCACCACGGGGCTGGCGCTATTGGCTTCATAGAGCTTTTCGTAAATCGCGATAGCGCCGTCAGTATCACCGCTCTGCTCAAGGTAGCCGGCCTGAATCCACAGAAGGTTTGGCTGGTCGGGCTGGTTTTCGAGAGCCTGGTTCAGCACCTCCTGGGCGGCATCGTCGCGGTCTGTCCCCCCCAGCAGATTGATCAGCATGCGCACTGGAAATTCACTTTGCGGGAATTCTTCTATCAGGTCGCGATAGATTGCTTCGGCCTGATCGAGCTCCTGTGAAGCGGCATACAATGTCGCGCTCAGCATACGCAGATCCGGGCTGTCGGGCGTCTCGGCAAGGGCCGCGTCCAATGTGGCACGGGCTGCGTCAGTCTTGCCGTCCCGGATTTGCGCCTGCACGAGCAGGCCGGTGGAGCGTACTTTCAGGTCGGTGTTCGCGCCGGTAGCGCCAAACTGTTCCTGCAACAGCGCCAGGCTTTCTTCGGTCCGGTTCTGACCTTGCAGGATGCGCGCCTCGAGCTCTGTTGCGGCCTGCAGAGCC
>JBARUV010000328.1:0-3070 GCA_049645905.1 Sulfitobacter sp. | reverse complement strand
CTCATATACTCTGTGAAGCTCAATCAAACGCGGGTGTGACAAGGCGTCAGGTGTCGCGTCACGATGGCACTGCATGATGTAGCGTACAAAAGTGCTGCGCCGGTTGCGCAGCTCCTTGCGCAATTTGCGGTCGGCGGCCAGTTGTTCCTTCAACTGCATCAGGTCCGGTACAAGCGCGATCAACCTTGAAAAGACAATTCCACATCCTCCGAAGGGCGACCGTGACCCGTTGCCTTTGACGCGCTTTTCTATCAGCCCAGCCGCATGAAGGGCCGCTTCATCGTTACGAAGGGCGCGGGCTGTTTTATGCAACGCCTCGGCTGTTTGGTCCTGTGGGGCGAAAAAAACGGGTTCGCGTGATGGATCTGTCCACGCTGCGGGTGCAGTCTGTTTCATCATGTAAAGAAGGGCGTGCAAACGTCCTCCGCGAAGCCCCAGCACGGGGGCCAATTCGATCAGTAGTTGTTCAACAGTAAAACGCTGATGGCCCTGTGGCAGCGTTGGGTAGGTCTGTGTGGTCATGGTTCTGTCCTTGCTCGGTTGTTAAACAAGGCGGCTGCGGACAATTCTTCTTCTGTCGCACAAGTGCGTTTTTTGTTGCCAGCATGTCGGGAGGCTGCTAAAACCAGATCAACAGTATCTTGATGACCGTAAGGAATTCCCGTTCCTTGGTTCTAGAACCCCCCCCGTTAGGTTTCCGCCTTGCGGGGGTTTCTATTTCTAGTGTGCTTTTCTCCTTCCAATTTCGAATCTCGACGCCGTGACAGAATACAAGGTATTGGCTTCGCGGCCATGCCATCATCTGTATGTTGCGCCTTGGACTAGTCCTTGCGGTTCATTGAAGGACCAAGCCAAGATGCAAAAATCGCTCCCACACAAATGCGTTTTTTGCTTGATTGCGATGTCAGGGAGGTGGTAGAACGGTGCCTGAAAGATTAGTTGGGACACATAGGAACGCCAATTCCATGTTCTAAGACCCCCCCTCGTAAGGTTCCCACCTTGCGGGGGGTTTTCTTTTTGGGGCTGACTGCTCTTGCCTCCTGTTGATTCTTATATATTTGTGCAACAGGCATACTATGGGTTGATGCTTGCCGCAATTCTTGTGTGATAGGAAGTAGCGGTAACTATAGCTAGTATGAAACCCATTCGTTGCCGTATTCGCCCTGATAGGACCGCCATTCGACCCCCACGCCTCTGCGGCGGCTCGGTGGGTGGCACGATCGTTGCGGGATCGCCCAAGTCGGCACTTCGCCTAGGCCAACGCGGGCGTAGGTGAACTCGCCCTGTTGCCCATACGTGCCTTTTTGGCCGTAAAAGGACACCTCACAGTCACCTTCACTGCCATGTTCACGGTGCGAAAAAGACCGAATGTCCCAGACGACAATCGAGCGCACGAAGTCAAATTCAGGACCGCTTATGTCAATATCGGCACGTTCCTCTTGGGTAAGGTGCAGAAATTTGAGGGCGTCGAACTCGCCATCTTCGGTGCGCAGATCGGCCATTGTGATTGTTTCCTGTGTCACATCAGCCGGTGCGGATACGTCTTGCGGATTGTTGTAGCGGTTTCCACCGATTGTATCGAAAAAATAGTCGTCGTCGGGATAGTTTTGCATTGCGGGTGGCGCGTCTTTGAAAGCAAAGTCGAGCAACTGTTGTGAGGGACTTGTCATGTCGCCAGCGGCAATGCCCATTGGGCAACGCCAGATTTGCAGTGGTGGTTCGATGGGCCAGGGCGTGATCCGCCGGATGAACACGGCGCGGGCATGGACACATTCGGCTGACGCTGGCCATCCCCCGGACAAACATAGCAGGATCGCACAATCGACCTGATATGCCTTGGCAGGAGTGGGGGTGGCGACGTAGGCTGCTGTTGCAACCAACGCAAGAACGGAAGATCGTAGAAAGTTGCGCATCATCGTAATCCCTTCATGCTGCAAAGTTTATAACTTGTCAGGCGATGTATAAGGATATACGCCGAAGGGCCGGATCAATTCAATCCCTTTGTGCGGGTGCGGCGTTAACGGTGTTTAAGCAATTTTCGGACGCTTAAACCTGCCCTGATGATGTAGGGGGGGAGGGCCAGAGAATAATGCCCACAATTCAGTTTCAAGACATTTGGACTTGCACCTGCGGCGGTAAGGGCATCAATGAACTGCCGTGACAATTCAGGCCAGACAACGGTATCGCGGTTCCCCAGCACGATCTGAATGGCCAGGTCGGGCCGAGTTAGTTTTGTAATATGGTTCTCAAGGCTGATTGGCCCCCACGCGCGTCGAAGATCTACCACGTCAATTTTTGGCGCAAGGCTTGCTCGAATGTGGCGGGTTGCACGCCCGGTCCAAACCATATCCGCAAGGCTCCCAGCGGTGAGAAAAAGAGCGGCTTTCGATACTGCGGTATCATGTGCGGCTACAAGTCCAGCGACCCATGAACCTAAACTCATGCCGAGGACGGCTATGTCGTCATAGCCTTCCGCTTTCAACCATTTGATGAGTTTGCGGCCATCAAGGACCGCTTGGCGAACGGAGTGCAGTGTTCGTCCAACATCGGGACTAAGCATGTCGCTGGCATGGCTCGCACCGTGACGGCTTCGTTCAAGATGGTAAGGCAGCGCGATTTCGATAACCGTGATACCTTGTTTTGCAAAAAACCCAGCGAGTGTCTGGTTTCGCTTTGTTGCGTTCCAGTGATGGAAGACGATCAATGCCCGACCCCGCGCGCGGCCTTCGGTAATTTTAGACCAAACGGTATTGTTGGCTTCAGTAGCTGTGGAGAGGGAGGACGGAAACTTTAGCCACTGTTCGGTTCGGTTAAAGGTCGGATCATCTTCGTGAGGTAAATCAAAAAATGTGGGATCGGCGTTGGCGAGGTCTGCCAAATCGCCAAGGTCTTCAATGGATGTGGCTTCGTTGGCTTGCGGAAAAGGAGTTTTTGAGTTGAGTGCCATATCAGACGTCACTTTGACCGCATCGCCACGCGCAGCTCGTTGTTCATCCCAACGATCAAGCCAGTCATGATACATTGTGACTTTCCTTTCGCGTGAAGTAGCGGCGTGACCCATACGCAGGAT
>JBARUV010000327.1:0-1658 GCA_049645905.1 Sulfitobacter sp. | reverse complement strand
GCTCAGACGCTGGCGTCGAAGTGCTGAAGCAAGGTTTTAACGTTGATCCGCTCTTGCAAGGGCAAGCGGCCTGCGTGTCGACGATGACATATAATGAGTACTGGCAGATCATCGATGCAGGTCTGACGCCAGAGGATCTAGTCGTGTTCAAGTACGAAGATCAGGGCGTCGCGACATTAGAAGACGGGATGTACGTTCTGGAAGAGAACCTGAGCGATCCCGCATTTGCAGACAAAATGGTGCGCTTCGTTCGTGCGTCGATGAAGGGCTGGAAATGGGCCGAGGAAAACCCCGAAGATGCCGCCATGATTGTTCTCGATAATGACGCCTCAGGTGCGCAAACCGAAGAGCACCAAATCCGCATGATGAAGGAAGTAGCCAAGCTGACAGCAGGCAGCAATGGCGCGCTTGATCCAGCAGACTTTCAGCGCACGGTGGACTCGCTGTTGTCGGGCGGCTCTGATCCGGTAATTACGGCCGATCCCGGCGATGCCGCATGGACACACGCAATTTCGGACAAAGCTCTTAACTGAAACAAGCAGCCAGATGATCTAAGGGCGGCGGGGGCAACCTCGGCGCCCTAAATTATGTGCAGAGTGTGCAGCGCAGCCCGAAGCATTGCTCGGCTGAGGCTTCGTCGCCCCGGCCCTGCGACGGAAGCAATTTAATAAGGATGCGAATCGAAGGGAAATGGCGCGCGACGCGCAGATGCGGCGCGCCAATTGATTATATGAGAGCCGGGCGGGGCCGCCGGAGCGAAATCTTACACACGACACTTCCACTATCTTCACGGAAAACCTTGCAAAAGCAAGGTGGTACCCAAGGCCGGACTCGAACCGGCACGCCTTGCGGCGGGGGATTTTGAATCCCCTGCGTCTACCATTCCGCCACGTGGGCGCACTAGGACTGTCGTCTAACGAATGGCCGCGCGCCCGTCCAGCCCCCGCTGACCGGCTACGCGGTTTTTTGTACCCACGGTCGGGCCTTAATGCCCGCATGCAGGCGCCGGCAGGGCTTGACCGGCCCTGCCCGTCCGTGGTCTGAGCCATCTGTCCACAACCGGAGCGCACGACGCTGATGATCAGACGCCTTTATAACAGCACCCTCGCCATGGCCGAACACCCCCACGCCCTGTGGGTTCTGGCGCTGGTCGCCTTTGTCGAAAGCTCGGTTTTTCCCATACCGCCCGATGTTCTGATGATCCCTATGATCCTCGCGCGGCCATCCCGCGCGTGGCTGATCGCCGGCGTCGCCATGCTGGCATCGGTGCTGGGCGGCCTCTTGGGCTATGCCATCGGCGCGCTGGCGTTCGAGCAGATCGGCCAGCCGATCCTGCAATCGCTGGGCAAGGCGCATGCGATGGACGAATTCAGCACGCGGTTCAACGATATGGGTTTCTGGGCGGTGCTGATGGCGGGCGTCACGCCCTTTCCCTACAAGGTTATCACGATCATGTCGGGCTGGACGGGAATGCCGCTGGTTACGTTCGTCGCCACCTCAATCCTCGCGCGCGGATTGCGGTTTTTCGTCGTTGCTGCGCTCTTGTGGAAGTTTGGCGCGCCTATCCGCGATTTCGTCGAGCGGCGCTTGGGCCTGATGTTCGTGCTGTTCTTTGCCTGCCTCGTTGGCGGCTTTTTAGTGCTGAAGGTGCTCTAGCC
>JBARUV010000326.1:0-20007 GCA_049645905.1 Sulfitobacter sp. | reverse complement strand
TAGAGCGCGAAGGATGATGTAAATCATGCTGATGCTCTAAAAAGTTCCGGAACCCCCGCGGCCACTTGGCGACGGGGTTTTTGTTTTGGTTGCCGGACAAAGATGAGCAGTTGCCTATGGCCGCTGTGAGGACTTTCCGGCCTTTCGCTTGCGCAGCTATCGCTGACGCTGCATCCCTTCGTGGGCGCAGCATGTTTTCCGCTGCGTCGCATCCAAGGTTGTTAGAGCGGTCATTCAAAGCGGCTTGATGATGTCAAAT
Source organism: Sulfitobacter sp. (assembly GCA_049645905.1). Lineage (GTDB taxonomy): Bacteria > Pseudomonadota > Alphaproteobacteria > Rhodobacterales > Rhodobacteraceae > Sulfitobacter. The sequence continues at coordinate 19,748 of JBARUV010000326.1, read as the reverse complement.
CAACACCACACTTTCGCTGCACGGTATAAGAACTATCCAAACGCGGACTTACCCGAAAGCTGACTGGTTCGCATCGGCGTTGGCCTTTCGGTCGGCAGTGCGCTGATTTGGAACTGGCCAGACGTGTCATCTTTTCAGGTATATGCCGTTACACCATAGCGACAATCGCCAAATCCGCCCTCACAACCTTGCCTGTACTGCCGACACTTTTCATTGTGCTCATTTGGTTGCGCCAGCCCAAACGCGGGCCATTACCCAGGTGGTCGATTGACACTGCAAAGAATGGATGAGCACATGTTAGACTTGTAGAAAATTAAATAGGTCATGTTTTGGTTGCAATCTATTGTCATCGTCATGGTCTGTTCAGCCGACAAGCATGCATTCATTTGTCCGTCCTTTTGTTGAGCGGACTCTACAAAAACTTCGAGGAGTGTAAGCGGCGCAGGTCAAAATAAAGTTCGGCTATGCAACCGCGCTATGCACAGAAAAGTAATGACGTTTACTATTCGTAAAATAGGTTCCCTTTTGCGGCCATACAAATGCGACAGTCCTGCGATTTCACGCCACCAAAAGGCTGACATCACGAATTGCGATCTCTTTTCGACTGACTGTCAGCACTCCCTCTGACTGCAGTTTGTCCAGCGATTGAGTCACCCATTGACGCGTTGCCCCAACGATGGAGGCGATCTGATCATAGGTAATTGTGCGATCTATGATCACACATCCCCTTTCATGACGTCCGTAGGTTTCTGCCAAAATCAGCAGCAGTTGGCGCAGTCGTTCTGAAACTGTGCGGGTGCCAAGCATCTGGATCAGCGCAGAGTAACACTTACCCTTGTTCACCAGCCCATTTATCACAGCAACGGCGACATCCGGCACCTCGCGCACCAGCCGCTGCAGGCTCATGCCAGACACAAACAGTAGCTCGGAATCCTCAAGGGCGTCAGCAGACCAGACGTGGCGACCTGTGCCAAAGACCTCCGGCCCGCCCAGAAAGTGACCGATGCTCCAATAGGCAAGCGTGATCTCGCGGCCCGAGGGGCCTGCGTAAAAGGTACGCACACGGCCGCTTTCGACGATCCAGACGCCAGTGTGCGGATCACCTTGAAAGAACACGCCCTCCCCCTTTGCCACTTTGCAGCGGGTGCCTTGCTGGCGGACTTTCTTTTGGTCGGCATCGGAAAGAGAGGTCAAAAACCCGGCGCCATCGTTGATGTCCAATAGGTATTCTGAAAGGTAGATGGCACTGGGGCCATCGGGTGCGTCATCGCAATTTTCGATCACTTGGGCCTCTCTACAGATGCCAAATAGGCTGCTATGTCATCAATACCGCTTTCCAGGTCAGCCAGTAGAGACTGGTGAAGAGCAGCCGCATCACTGTGGGTGCGGCGTCCTTCCCGAAAGTCTTGCATTTGTTTGGCAAGGTAGCCCGCGTGCTGTGCGGACAGATATGGAACGGTTTTGTCGCCATTGCTACTGTGACAGTCTAGACAACCCGCGGCCTCTACCAGCGTTTTGCCCGCCTCTCCTTGCGGTGGATCACTTGGGGCTGGCGGATCTTGCTGCGAAAACCACGCCACCACCACGGCGAAATCCTCTGGTTTCAACTCTGTGACGATGCTGGACATCTGACCGCCATCGTTAATGCGCGTGCCGGCCAGAAAGGCGTCAAGCTGGGCTTGGATGTAGTCCGGTTTCTGCCCGGCAAGATGTGGGAACTTGTCGAGGCGCGATTGACCAAATAAGCCGTGGCACAGCGCACAGGTCTCATAAGGCGGATAGCTCGCGGCATCAAAGTCAGCGTGCAAACCCGTGGCGATACTCACCCAAAAAACGAGAACACCACACATCTTCATGATCCGGTATCGCGTTCCTGGACGATTGCTGTCACGGCGATCTCTTCGCCATTGGCAAAATTCAAGGTCAGGGCCACGCCATCGCCGAGGGCAATTGGTGCTTCGGGGCGCATCAGCATCACGTGGAAACTGCCGGGTTTCAAGGCAACGCTTTGCCCCGGAGCGATGTCCAACTGGTACAACATTGACATGACAGCCACGCCATCGGTTTCCTTGCTCTCGTGCAGATGCGTCATGCTGTAGCCGGCGGCAGATACGCCGATCAGACTGCGTGTCGTCTCTCCAGCATTCTCAAGCGTCATGTAAGCGACATGAGACATCGCGGAGGGCGGTGCAAGAGGCACGTAGGCATTCTCCACCTTGATCCCTTCAGCTGCAGTGGTGCAAGCACAGGTTAGAAAAGCGCATGTCAAAAGCATCTGTTTCACTGAGAAAGTTCCTTGCGGTAGGTGATTTGCAGACGGGCCAGAAACTCTGCCGTCAGACCGGGATCAAAGGGCGGCTGCAGCTTGGCGCGCAATGTGCCGTCCGGTGCGATGACCGACACAGCAGAGCTGTGCTGCACCTCGTAATAGCCATCACTGTCCGCCGGCATCAGGCGATAGAAGCCATCCGTTGCCTCAACAAAGGTGTCAATCTGGGCGCGGTCACCGGTCATGCTGCGGAAATCGGGATGGAAAAAGGGGGCATATTCGCTGACAAACCCAGCGTCCCGGTCCGGATCAACCGAGAGAAACCAGACCTTTGGAACGTTGTCGGGGCGCACACGCATGCCTGTCTCTGCCAAAGCAGCCTCGAGATTGCCGAGCGTGAAGGGGCAGACATCGGGACAGGTTAGAAAACCGATCATCACGATGGTCCATTGTCCCTCAAGATCAACTTTTGCATAGCTGGCCTCATTCTCGTCGTGGAACGCGAAGTCGGGCAGCGTGATAGGCGCGTCTAGCATGACGCCCTGCACCTGTGCTTGACCCGCTAAGGGCAAACAGATCAACACCACTGCATGCAACAATTGTCTCATTTGTTCTGCTCCGCAAATGCTTTGCGGCTCTCTGACCGGATCGTTTCGAGACAAAACTGCCGCGCCTCCAGATATTCGGGAGAGGACGCCATATCGGTGGTCCGGGGGCGTTCAAGCTTCACGCGCACATCTTCAATAATCCGGCCGGGTGCAGCACTCATGATCAGCACGCGGTCGGCCAGAAACACGGCCTCATCCACATCATGGGTCACAAACACGACTGTCGTGCCAAAATTGCGCCAAATATCAAGCAGGCTTTCCTGCATCATCAGCCGGGTTTGCGCATCCAGCGCGCCAAAAGGTTCGTCCATCAGCAACACACTGGGATAATTGGCAAGGGCGCGTGCGATGCCAACACGCTGCTGCATGCCACCCGACAACTCGGCTGGATAGCGGTTGCCAAACTTTTTGAGCCCAACCAACCCCAAAAACGTATTCGCGACAGAGCCTGCCTCGGTCCGCGTGGCCCCTGACATCTTTGGGCCAAAGGCGACATTTTCATAGACAGTTTTCCACGGCAGCAAAGAATATTGCTGAAACACCATGCCGCGATCCGGGCCGGGGCGTTTGACTTCTATCTCATCGACCGTGACCTTGCCTGTTGTCGGTTTGGTATAACCTGCAATGGCGTTCAGCAGCGTGGACTTGCCACAGCCTGAGGGCCCAAGAATGCAGACAAACTCCCCTGCCTCAATATCAATCGAGGTGGTTTCAACCGCGCGGTGGGCGGAAGCGCCCTGACCAAAGGTAATGGACACATCCTTGATCTTGATCCGCCCTTTGCCGATGGCTTTCTTTTTGGGCGGCTCGGGTTTGTTGAATTTGAGTACATCAAGCATGTTTTAGCTCTCCCATCACAGGTGCGGCCACGTGCGTCTTGCGCCAAGCCAGAAAAAATATGGTTGCCAGCAACAGCCCAAAACCCGCGGCATTTAGCGCAGGGCCCAGGGTCTCAAGCGCCAGCGACGTCGACACGCCAAGCCCCAGCATCGCAAGACCAACCACCCACGAGGGTGCCGCACAGCAGACCACCCAGCTCATTGTGGCGTTGGTCATGGTGATGAGGATGGTGCCCAGACCTGTGGTGGCCCGCAGTGTCCGGCCGGTGCCGACACTGCAGTGATCCTTGCGCAGCAGACTGCCGCACAACGCAACCAATGCCCCAAGGATAAACAGGACGGCCATACGCACGGGCACAACATTCAGGCTCCATTCAGAGATGCCGGTGCCGTAGTCGTAGTTCATCTTGCCGATCTCGATCAGCCATTCCTGATTGATGATCGGGGGAATGTCGCGCCATGATGGGGTTGAACGCACAATGTGGATCACATTGCGGATCCAGTCATAGCCAATCGCGTAATTTGGCAAGGCCTGAAACCGCACCATCAAGGCCACCAACATAAGCACCTGAAACAGCACAGCAAAAAGCACACCGATGACCAATATCCGCCGCCAGTCACGGTGGACCGTATCTCGTATCGTTGTCAGAACCAGCATCAGCGTGCCCTCTTTTGCCATTTCAGCATCGGCGCGGTCGCTAGTTTCACGGCCGCCGTGGACGCTGTGCCCAAGCCACCAATGACCAGCATGCCCACCACGATGTCTTGATAATTGATCAAGCTGTAAGCGTTCCAAGTGAAGTAGCCGATGCCGTATTGCCCCGAGATGATCTCTCCGGCCAGCAGCGAGAACCAACTAACGCCCATGCCAATCGCAAGCCCAGCGGCGATGGACGGTAAGGCTGACGGGATCACGACATGGCGGAACACATCAATGCGCGAGGCCCCAAGGGATTGCACGGCGCGGACCAAGACCTCGGGCGTCTGTTCAACGCCATGCAGAGTGTTGAGAACAATGGGGAAAAGCGCGCCAAGGAAGGTGATATAGATGATCGAGCTTTCCTCGGTTGGCCACATCAGAATGGCCAGCGGGATCCATGCCACTGCAGGAATAGGGCGGATCACTTCGATATAGGGCATTACGAAAGCACGCGCGATGCGCGACCTGCCCATCATCAGACCAATAGCAATGCCCAAAACAACCGCGATGGAATAGCTGAACAGAATGCGACGCATTGAGACGCCGATATGGGTCCAGAAAATCTCTGTTTGGATGTGCGCGATAAAGGCCGTTAACACTTTCCACGGCGAGGGAACATTAGAGAAGTTGATGTAGAAATCGAGGTTGATCGCCGTTGCGATATGCCACAGCACCACACCCACACCGAGAGAGACCAGCGCGATGCCGATGTTCTGAAGATGGGCCATCGAGAAGCGGGGCCACTGTAGCGTCGTTTGGGGGCGCGGGGCAGGTTCAACAAGGGAGGCCTTATCTGGAACCTCGGCAGATACTTCGACTTCTTTGACAACGGTCTGCATAATTTTGGACCCTAAAACTGGAGCAGATTTTTCACGCGGAAAATTATTCCGGGCGCAAGATCACGCCCGGAGCCAGAGAGGATACCCTCAGGATTCAGACGCAAAGTCTGCGATTGCGTCTTCAAAAGTGACAACCGCACCGGCATTGGCCTCTGCATAGGCTTCCGCCTCGCCCTTGCGCAGGAACGTGGCGTATTCATCGCCTGACTTGACCCAGAAAGCTGTTTTACCAAACAGTTTCAGGCCTGTTTCGATGTCATAGACATAGGTGGCGTTGACGAGTGCAGCCGTGGCCTGAATATCCGCCATTGCCTGCAGAAACTCGGGCATTGTGCCAAACGTGCTGATACCGTCACGGGAATGCCAGATCTCAGTTGGCAGACCTTTGTTCGCTTCGACCGGGTCGACCATGGAGGCCTTATAGGCTTCATAATCCACGCCCATGTCAGCGTAGGCTGCCTTGAGGTAGTCTTCGGTGATCCATTCGTCGAAATCGAGCGGCGGGATCGCCTTTTCCTTGACCAGAACACCGTGGTTGAACTTAAGCGCGTCCACCCATTCGGTCTTGATCGAAGGCTCAAGCGTCAGGTGACCGCCTTTGGAGAAGTAGAGATACAGCACTTCTTTCTCGACACCGGTCCAGCCTTCCATTTCGGTCACCGCACGCATCGGATCTTCGCGGATCCACTCGCCAGCCTCGTAGACCGCTTTGATAAAGGCCTGAACGACCTCAGGATATTCCTCGGCAAAGTCCTGACGCACAACAACACCGTGCAAATACGGCACGCCCGTCTCTGAACCATCGTAGATTTTGCGACCTGTGCCGCGGAATTCCATGATTTCAGACCAGGGGCAGAAATCGGAATGCGCGTCGATTTTGCCCGCGGCGATGTTTGCAGCACCTACAGCAGGGCTTTGGTTCTTGAGGACATATTCATCTGTCGGAATGTTGTTGTCCTGCATCGCCTTGAGCAGCATGCCCCAGGCAGCAGATCCCACAGGTGTTGAGACCTCTTTGCCCTTCAACTGATCAATCGAATAGATGTCACTTTCCACAGGAACGACAATCGCGTTGCCTGATCCTTTCAGATTGTAGCCCGTTCCTGCCACATAAACGGTGCGCAGGCTGTCCGTCTCTTGGAACTTTGCCCCGTTCACGATCAGGGGATAATCGCCCATCACCCCGAAGTTAAGTTTGTTGGCCAACATCTGGTTGGTGATCGGCCCTCCGGAGCTGTAGTCGGCCCAGCTGATGTCGTACTCCGCATCCGCATATGAGCCGTCAGTCGGCAGGTGCTTTTCCAGCAAACCCAGTTCTTTGATCACAATGCCGGCGGTGTAGGTATCGGTGCACATCGACTGATGGCCGACAGCGATTGATATTTTCTCGGCCTGCGCTGCCGCTCCGAGCGGGATAAGCGTCGCCGCCAAAAGCGCGGATCTAAGATTTAATTTACCAAGCATCAATTCATCTCCATCTGTTGATCTGGTTTTTTTATTGTCCCCAGTATCCCGTCAAAATCGCAGGACACGCAGTGAAATCAGGGCAGAAACTGGGCCTAGACACAGAGAGGTTAACTTTTACGCGGTTGTGCGGTGTGAAGTGACTTTATTCACCAGCAGAAATATGGATTTTGGGTGTCCGCCCAAGAATCGGGCGTATTTTTTATATATTAATATCAATAGGTTAAAGCGCTTTTTGACGCGAAAAGCGTCCTCAGGAAAAACCTGAAGATGCTCAGAAACTGTCAGTTTTCTTGGGTGGCTGACCTCTATTTGGTCGCCATTCGACCCAGTGCCCAGCGTACATTCTTGCGCACATCGGGGTCGGGATCGTCTGCGTATTTTTCAAGGTAGGGCATCGTTTCAACCACAGCCATTTCACCCAAAACAGCCGCGCACTCTTTGCGCAGGTTCGGGACAGGAATATCCATCATCGGTGCAATTTCAATCGCCGTTTCGGTGGCGTTCAACTTGCCCAACGATCGGACTGCTTTGACACGGACCTGCCAGAAATCATCTGCCAGTGCAGCGCGCAGCGCGGGCACACATCTCGCCCCCCCCGCCTTGGCCAGAGTCTCGGCCCCCGCTTCGCGCACCAGCCACTCTGGATCATCCAGCGCGCTAATCAATGTCACCTCGGCGTGTTCAGATTTCGAGAACCCCAAAGCAGCCAGCGCAGTGCGCCGGACCTGCATTTCGGCGTCCTTGGCCGCATCGCGCAGCGCAGGCAACGAACCCTCGTCTTGCAGCCAGCCAATAACGCCGACAGCTTCGACGCGAACGCCCGCATCGGCATGCTGGAGCGCGGTGATTGCAGGGCCCATCGCCTCAGCCCGGCGCAACTCTTTGATGCCGGCAAGGCACGCCTTAAGCTTGACCGTATCGCTGTCGCCCAAATGCGGCAGGATCGCATCACCCGCTGCGGGATCTTTCAGCTCTGTCAGGCTGATTGCAGCGGCCGCAATCACAGCGTCATCACTGTCTCTCAACGCAGAAACAAGCGCCGCTGCCGTTTCTGGTCCGTCAAAATCGGTCAGCGCTTGTGCCGCCTGTTTGCGCACGCCTGCGTCTTCATCCGCAATCGCGCGGGCAAGATGTGCAATGGCAGCCGGATCAGCACTATCAGCCAGTTCCATCACCGCCATGATCCGCGCGCCGGGCGACGGGTCATCAAGTGCTTCGGCAATTTCAGCAATTTCATCGAAGTCTTCAAAGAGCGCGTTCATATTTGTCTCACTTCAACAAAAAGGGCAGGTTCACGGTGACTGCCCCGGTTGGGCAATCCGCCTCGCAGGGCATGCAGTACCAGCATTCATCGTATTTCATATGCGCGGTAACTGCGTTGCCGTCTTTGTCTTCGACAATGCGCAAGACATCCAAGGGGCACACGTCAACGCAAACGGTGCAGCCTTTGTCAGCGATACAAAGCGCGTCATCAACAACGACGGGAACAATGGTAGATGTTTGAGCCAAGGGCATGATATTATTCCTTATTCAGCTGCAACAGTGCTGCCGACGCGCTGGTTGTTATAGGCGTCTTTCTCGTCGTCATCGATTTCAACAATGTAATCATCGACCGCCTTTTTCGCATGTGCCGGTTTGCCATCATCACCTTTGGTCAGGATCGTGTGACAGAACCAGTTTTCATCGTCGCGTTCATATTCAACGCGGTTGTGATACAGTCCCCAACGGCTTTCGGTACGGTAGAGCGAGGCTGCCGCGGCCATGTCCGCGCAATCCATGATCGCCGATGCCTCAAGCGAGCGCATCAATTCATGGCTGTCACGGACGTACATCTCGGTCTCCATGTCGTGGCGCACTTCTTCAAAGCGGCGCTGCGCCAGCTCCATCTTGGCGGTGACTTTCGGCGGCTGAAGGTAGTCGTTTACAAAGCGGCGTGTCTTGTATTCGATCTGGTTTGGCGGGATGCCATCGTCGCGCTTGGTCGGGGCAAGAACGCGGGTTCTCTCTGCGTCGACCTCGCCCATATCAAATTCGGCGAAATCGACGTCTTTGACGAAATCGACCGCATCCAGCCCCGCAAAGGCACCGTTGGTGAATGCCCCCAGCATGTAGTTATGCGGCACATTCGCCATATCGCCGGCTGCATACAGCCCGTCGATTGTGGTGCGCGCACGCTCGTCCACAAAAACGCCGCTGGCAGAGTGACCAGAGCAGAAGCCCACTTCCGAGATGTGCATCTCGATCATATCGGTGCGGTAGTCCGTACCGCGTCCTTTGTGGAAATGCCCACGTGTTGGACGCTCAACAATATGCAGAACGCGTTCAATCTCTGCCACGGTTTCTTCGGCCAGGTGGTTAAGCTTGAGGTAGACAGGCCCTTTGCCGCCCTGAAGCTCATCATAAAACTCCTGCATCATCTGGCCAGACCAGTAGTCACATTCAATGAAGCGTTCGCCGTTGGCATTGGCGGTATAGCCGCCCAATGGACCGGCAACATATGCGCAGGCCGGGCCGTTATAATCCTTGATCAACGGGTTGATCTGGAAACACTCAAGGTTCGCGAGGCCCGCACCAGCGTGGTAGGCCATCGAATATCCTTCGCCCGAATTCGATGCATTCTCGTAGGTGCCATAGAGATAGCCAGAAGACGGCAGCCCCAGACGACCCGCAGCACCCAGGGACATGATGACGGCTTTCGCACGCACCACAAGAAACTCAGCTGTGCGCGTATTTACACAGATCGCCCCCGCGATTCGTCCTTCGCCTGTCAGCAAACGGGTTGCCATATAGCGATTGATGATGTTGATGCGCGCCTTGCGCAACTGGCGGTACAATGCTTTTTTGACGGTATCGCCATTCGGCATCGGCAAGACATAGGTGCCAATATGATGCACCTTTTTCACATCATACTCGCCGTTTTGGTCTTTTTGAAACCGGATACCAAATTGGTCTAGCTCTTCGATGATGCTGTAGCATTCTTCGGCGTAGCGATAGACCGCTTTTTGATCGACGATTCCGTCATTCGCGATGGTAATCTCTTTGGTATATTGCTCGGGCGTTGCATAGCCTGGGATAACGGAGTTGTTTAGCCCGTCCATGCCCATAGAAATCGCACCCGAGCGCTTTACGTTCGCCTTGTCCAGTAGAACGACGTTCGCATTTGGGTTTGCGCGCTTGGCCTTGATGGCCGCCATCGGGCCAGCCGTTCCGCCGCCAATGATCAGGATGTCGCAATCAATCTGCGTCGTGCCATCCAGTATTTCGTCCATATCAACCTCCGATCATGTGTAGTTATTCTCAGCCTGAGCCATGCTGCGGCGCGGCAAATGTCAATTATTTTCCGTATTGGTCGGAAAGTTCGCGAAGGTAGACGAAAGGGTAGACAGCGCGGTCATGACCGTCTGAAAAATGAACGTTCACGCCCGCCGCACCGACTTGCACAAGGTTGGTGATGGTCAGGTCTTCGGCCACCGCAATTTCGCCGTGATCCAACCGTGCGCGCGTAGAATAGGCGTCGCGGGCCTCGCGGCGCAGGATTGTGGCGGGCAGTTCAGTTGATCCACCCTCTTTCCACTCAACAATCAGGTGGCGGCAATCAGGCGTGGCGTTCAGACAATCAATCATATGTATCCCCTCGGTTGATCCCAAGATGCCGCAACGCAGAATCGCTCAATAGCAATTTGTTTACGGACAGGGATTCTGCGGTGCGGCAAAATCACCAAAACAGCGAAGAGAGTACGCCATGACATTCGTCGTCACCGACAATTGTATTGCCTGCAAATACACCGACTGCGTATCAGTCTGCCCTGTAGATTGTTTTTATGAGGGCGAGAATATGCTCGTCATCGACCCTGTTGAATGTATCGATTGTGGCGTCTGCGAACCGGAATGCCCCGCAGATGCGATCAGGGCCGACACCGAAGAAGGCATGGAACCCTGGGTCGCCTTCAACGAAAAATACGCCAAGATCTGGCCGGTGATTACAGAAGCCAAAGACCCGCTGCCCACAGCCGATGCGCTCGATGGGCAGGCAGGCAAACTCGACAGTCATTTCTCAGAAAACCCCGCAGGCGCTGCGGCTTAAAGGAATACGCTCATGAATTTGCAAAACACTGCGCCTGCGAAAATTATGCCTGATGCCCAAATAGTTACGTCTGTGCATCACTGGACGGATACGCTTTTTTCGTTCCGGGTTGCCCGCCCGGCCTCGCTGCGGTTTCGCTCCGGCGAATTTGTGATGATTGGTTTGCTCAAGGACGACGGCAAGCCGCTTTTGCGGGCCTATTCCATCGCCTCCCCCAGTTGGGATGATGAGCTGGAGTTCTATTCCATCAAGGTGCCAGACGGCCCGCTGACATCTCGTTTACAAAAGATTGAGCCCGGCGATGAGATCATTTTGCGCCCCAAGCCCGTTGGAACACTGGTGTTGGACGCGCTGCTGCCAGCAAAGCGGCTGTGGATGATTTGCACGGGCACAGGTGTCGCGCCATTCGCCTCGTTGCTCCGGGACCCGGAGACGTGGGAACAATACGACGAGGTTATCCTCGCCCACACCTGTCGTACCAACGGTGAACTGGCGTATGGCCGCGCATTGGTTGAGGCGTTGCCCGATGATCCGTTGATTGGTGAACTGGTGACAGGTAAATTGCGGTACTATCCAACGACCACGCGCGAAGCATCCGACATCGAAGGACGCATCAGCGATCACATTCGCGACAGGCGGGTGTTTGACGCACTTGGCCTGCCAGCTTGGGCGCAGGACACAGACCGAGTTATGGTTTGCGGCAATTTGGCGTTGAACAAAGACATTATGGGTTTGTGCGAACTGCACGGTCTAAATGAGGGCGCGAACTCTGATCCAAAGCACTTTGTCGTTGAAAAGGCGTTTATTGACTAAGCCATTCAGCGACTAAAGCCACCGCATCAGCCCCCCCAAAGCTGACGGATGTGGGCGTGACGAAGGCGGGCGTGCCAAGGATCTCCAGATCAATCGCAATGTCCCGGTTTTGTTCAATGCGGCTCGATACCGCTTCGCTGGTCATCTCCGTCTTGATAGCCACCCAATCCAGATCATTTTGCAGCGCGATCTGTTCAAAAGCCGATGCGTGCAGTGGGCCCTTTAAGTGCCAGAGAGCTTCGTGCGTGGCTAGATAGGCTTCTGATCCAGCGATATTTTTCGCGGCCAACGCGAAGCGGGCTGCCCGCTCAGATCCCGGAGACAAGATTGGCAATTGCCGCATTTCGACACGAATTTCTGGATGAGATTCTAACGCGCGTTTCAATTTTGGATGCAATGCTTTGCAAGGCGCGCAGCGGTAATCGAAATACTCAACAACCCGAAACGGTGCACCCTCAGGTCCGATACCCAGCACGGAAGGCTCGGAAAACAGATCAGAATGTTGGCTGATCTTGGCCACCATTGTCGCGTGCGCCTCACGGGTTGAGAGGATCTCCAATGCTTCCAGAATAATTTCCGGGTTCTCCAAAAGGTAGGCTCGCACGCGGGCTTCAAAGGGATCGTCCGGGGTGTCAGCCAGCGATGTTGTGACCAAACCTATCAGCGCTGCCCCAACGGTCAGCACGCGCCATAAAGTCAATGACCTGAAGTCGTGTGCGAATGGCGAGCGCATGGTTTTTCCCTTTCGATCGAGCCTCTAGCCTGAGAATGACGCGCCGGCGCCGCCCTGTAAAATATTTGGATCTTTCAGGCTAGAAACCTCCCCTGCATCACCAACCATCTGCCCAAAAAGACCGCCACTCCTTCGTAGATGCTGCGCAACTGTGCAGCCCAAGAGGAATTTTGACGTTTGCTTCACTTGACAGGCTCACCCGTGAAGAACGCTGGGTAAGCTAGAGCTGTCCAAAAAGGCAAACACAATGCAAGCATCCTTTTTAGAACTCAGTGGGCAGCTCCAAAGCCTTATGGGCACGGTGTGCGCCCATATGTCGCCAAAGTTGTCAGAGCCTGAGATCGACCGTCATTTCGTCAGATCAACAAGTATTGCAACGCTTGGATACGATGCAGGAAAACGGTGCCTTCAGGTCGAGTATTATAATGGTCATCTTTATCGGATTGATAACGTTTCGGCGGGTACATACCAAATGCTGCAAAGCACAGAGGAGTTCGATCAGGTCTTCCAGCAACAGGTCTGCGCGGGCTGTAGTTTCAAACGTATTGGCTGCTTGCTGCCGATTTACGGATAGGCGACAGCTAAATCGCTGTGAAAGTGCGGGCATGTCGCAAAAGCGCGCTATCGTTGCCCCCCGGCCCGACGAAACAGATGCTGGACGGCATCCCATCGCGACGCGAAATACCCGGCACGGCGATGGCCGACAGGCCCAAAGGATTGGCAAAATACGTATAGGTCCCCATGATCGAATTTAGCGGCGTCGGATCTGCCAACATCTCGGCCACAGTAAAAAGCCGCGGGATGGTTGGTAAAATCAACGCGTCAAAATCCTTGAGGATGCGCGCACATTCCAGCTTGAGTTCGGCCAACCAGTACATCGCCTCAAACGCATCCCGCGCAGAATATGCGCGGCCCGCGTTAATTGCCTGCGCGACCGGAGGCAAAACTGCATCAGGGTATTTTTCGATGAAATCACCGTAATCAACCAGTCGCTCCGCCACGAGGGCCGCACCAAACACAAGATCGCCCGCTTCAGTAAATGGCGTAAAATCGATCTGGGTAAATGTGGCACCTGCATCCGTCAAGGACTGCAAATTCGCTTGATGGGCCGCCTTTGCATCTGCGTCGCCAAAGTGGTCGAGTTCGGCGGGTACAGCAAAGTTTTGACCGAGTGTTTCAGGCATCGGTTGAACAACCCCGGCGAATGCATAGGGATCCAGCGGGTCAACGCCACCTACGACATCGAACACGCAGGCCACATCATCGACCGTTTTCGCAAAAATTGGCATCACATCAAAACTGCGGTTGCAGTAGATCATCCCCCGCCCTGACATCAGGCCCGGCGTTGGCTTGAATCCGACAATGCCATTTGCTGCGGCAGGTACCCGTCCTGATCCGCCCGTGTCACTCCCAAAGGAAAAATCACAGATGTCGCCAGCCACAGCCACAGCAGACCCCGAGGACGACCCACCGGGAATGATTGCAGGATCAATAGCATTTCGACAAATTGGATCAGGAGATCGCGTGCCGTTTAGACCCGTCGCAAACTGATCCATTGTGTTCTTCCCGATCAGGATCGCCCCTGCGTCCAGTGCCTTTTGAACCACCGGCGCGGTATTGGACGCGACGCGGCCATAGTCCGGACAATTCCCGGTTGAAACATGACCAGCCACATGAATGTTGTCCTTGACACAGAAGGTCAGTCCGGCAAGTGGCAACTCTGCGCCCTCAGACTGCTGCGCTTCAACTTTCGCAACCTGCACCTCAATCTGATCGATACTCAGGACGCTGACAAAACAATCAGGACGGTCATCTGCGGCCTCCCGTGCGGACAGGGCAATTTCGTGGATTGTCTGACCAGAAGCACGCCTTGCGGCGTTTGTGGAAAAGAGAGGGGTGTTCATTCGTTCTGCCTTTCAAATGCTTTCAAACTTTCGACGCGAATCACGTCAAGGCAGGCCGCACGCAGGGCAACAAACTCGGCTGAGGCAATTGTTTCGGGCCCACGCGGGCGCGGCAAAGGAACCTTGACCTCTTTGATGATCTCACCCGGTCCCGCACTCATGATCAGAACGCGGTCCGCCAGGAACACGGCCTCATCTACGTCATGGGTAACAAATATTACCGTTGTGCCGAACTCCCGCCAGATGCTGACAAGGTTCTCCTGCATCATTGCCCGCGTCTGGCTGTCGAGCGCTCCAAAGGGTTCATCCATCAACAGGACGCTGGGATAATTGGCCAAAGCCCGCGCGATGCCGACACGTTGTTGCATGCCACCGGACAGCTCTTTCGGATAGCTTTCGGCGTATTTGCTCAGGCCGATCATCTCAAGAAACGCCCGCGCTTCACGTTCGGGTTTCCCGTTGCCCCGCCCCGATACGCGAGGTCCAAAGGCGATGTTCTGCAGCACGGTTTTCCAGGGGAACAGTGAATGCTGCTGAAAAACCATACCGCGGTCAGGGCCAGGTTCGGTGATGGTCTCGCCGTCAATCTTGACGGTCCCTTGGGTGGGCGGCAAGAACCCGGCGACCGCATTCAACAATGTTGACTTGCCGGACCCTGACGGCCCCAACAAACACACAAATTCCCCCGGTTGTACCTCGGCGCTGGTCGGCGCGACCGCAACCGTTTCGGAATTGCGGCCTGAGAACACGATCGACACGTCGTCGATCACGACGTGTCCCCGCCTTGGTGTGTTATGGTTCACGTGAGGTTTCATATCGCTAGGCATCACGTGATCCTTCAACTGCCCGGCTACTCTGCCACGACCGTTTCAAGAAAGGATGGCACAAGGAATTCCTCGTAATCCGCCCGCGTCAGTTGCTTGGGCAGACGATCTTGGGCCACCAAAAACTCGGACGTTGCCACAAGAGTGTCCGCAAACTGCCCGATGTCACCTGTTGACCCGATGTAGCCAGCTGTCAGCTGCTCATCACAAGGCACCATACCTGTCCCACCCATCATGCGCGTGGCATCCGCCAACGGCAGCTCCAATTCATCAGCGATGATCTGCGCGGTCTCAGCCGGATTGGCGATCCAATAGTCGATGCCTTCGCATTCGGCCTTCACAAAGGCCTCCACCAGATCGGGATAGTTTTCTGCAAATTCGTTCATCACCACGCCGACGTCCCATGTGGGATACCCGCGGCTTGCCATGATACCACTGGTCATAAAGATGTTGCCGCCGTCGCTAACCGCTTTGTCCAGGTTCGGCTCCCAATACCACGCGGCGTCAATGTCACCACGCGACCATGCCACCGCGATGTCATTGGGCCGCAGGTCAAGGATTTTCATCGAAGCAGGATCAATGCCTTCGTCCGTCAAAGCCTGCAACAGCAGGTAATGTGTAGTGGAACCGAAAGGGGCCGCGAGTGTTTTGCCCTCCAGATCTTTGAACGATTTGATGTCTGCATCGGTGCGCACCACCATCGCCTCAACATAATCGAGCATGTTGAGCACAATAATCCCCTTGATCGGCAAACCGCGTGTCACCCCGATTGCCGTGGGGGGATTCCCCAAGCCGCCAAAGTCCACCTGCTCCGCCGCAATCGCGCGCAGCATATCGCCGCCACCGCCAACTTTGATGTATTCAATTTCAATCCCTGGCATGTACTTTTGCACCAAACCAAGGCTCTTGGTCACAAGCTGGGCGTTCACAAGATTGAGGTATCCGACCGTCACCTTTTCCGGCTTGTCTTGGGCCATGGCAGAGGACGCAAGGCCTGCGGAAATCAGGGTCGACATAAGCAATTTATATAGTTTCATTGGTTGTCTCCATGTTATTGGTTTATTTGATTTATTCTTGGTATTCATCGTGTCCACGGCATCAGCAGTTTGCCGAGGTAGCGCATGCTCAGATCCAGCGCGATGCCGGTCAGGCCCAGAACGATCAGCCCCATGATCACCACATCCGAAAGCAGAAATTTCGCCGCATCCCAGATCATCCATCCGATGCCAGCGGTTGCCGCAACGATCTCGGCCGCGACCAGAACGGTGTAGGTGAACCCAAGCGAGATGCGCATGCCAGCAAGGATCATCGGCCCGGCGGCAGGCAGATAGATTTCACGCAGGATTGTGGCGCGGTTCGCCCCCAATGCCTTGGCGGCGCGCACATAGACCGGATCAATGCTGTGCACTGCCTGAACGGTTGTAATTATGATGCCCGGCAGAGCGGCGAGAAACAGCAACGCCAGTTTGCTTTCCTCGCCAATGCCGAGCCACATGACCAGCAGCGTATACAGACCCAAAGGCGGCAATGGCCGGTAGAATTCAATGAACGGATTGAGGAGCGATGCCGCGTCTTTGGACGCGCCCATTAAGATGCCCATGGGAATGCCGATCACACAGGCAATCGCAAAAGCCACCAAAATGCGCCACAGGCTGACGCCGACATGTTCGAGCAGCGTCGAGCCTTGGTAGCCCTTCGTTGCCGCCTTAATAAACGCATCCCAAATCGCTTGCGGCCCCGGCAAGAACAGCTCATTGGCAATTCCCGTTGAAGTCACAAAGACCCATGCCAGCAACATCACGGTCACCGATCCCGCAGACAGCAGGTAAGACCGTTGATTTCTGCGCAAGGCTTCCATCATTTGGACGACACCTTGAGGATATCCATAATGGTTAATGCATATATTTGTGCGGCAGCAACGCTTTTGGTGATGGAAATCCATTCATTGTCTGCCGCCCAGCCGTCTTCGCCGGGGCCGAAGGTTACTGCATTCATCCCAAATTCGCGCAAGCGGATCGTATCGTTAAAAGCGTTCTTGCGATTGGGTACCGGTGTTTGCCCCAACAGCCGTTCAGAAGCGCGCACAAGCGAGACACAGGGTTCCTGATCCATCGGCACCGGCGGTGTCGCGTCAACGAACAATGATCCCGCCACTTGGTTCACCGTGGCGCTGATGCGGTTCGATCCTTCCGTGATGGACCGGGTGACAGAGTTGATGTCAGACAGTACCGACTCCATAGTCATGCCAGGCACGATGCCGACAACCGCAAGCGTGATCACGCAAGTATCGGGCGAAAACTGCATCTCACCGGGCAGCCCCCCGCGCATGCGCACAACCGTGACGCATGGCGGTGTATGGCCCGGAAAGGGGTCCGCCGCGTGGGTGAAGGCCATCTGCTCTAGTAACGGGATGAGGGCTGCTGCTTCATTGATCGGGTTGACGATCACATCGGGGCGCCAGATGTGGCCTTTTTCTCCCGTGATCGCGATATCTACCAAGCAGTGACCGGAATTGGCAACCGACAGGTTGATCCCCCAATCGGGCAGCTGGCCCTTAGTATCCGGATTGACCGGACCACCCCACGCCGTTGGCTCAGCGGTGATGGAATAATCCGCGCGAATGCCCAATTCTTTAGTCAGATAGATTGACCCATGCGTGCCATCCCGTTCTTCATCGACGCAAAAGCAGTACATAAGATCGCCCTCAAAGGTCACACCCTCTTGGATCAAAGCCTGTGCAGCCAACAGACAAGACGCCATGTTGCCCCGCGTGTCCGAGGTTCCTCGGGCGTAAAGCAGATCACCATGGCGCTTGGCCTCATAGGGTTTGCCATCTGTCATCGTCCACTTTTCAGGCTCAACAACAGGGTAAGTATCAAGATGGTCGTTCATCATTAGCGACGGCCCATCCCCCGTGCCCGTGAGGGTTGCGACAACATTGGGCCGACCGGGCACATTGGCATATGTCTCGACCTGCATGCCCAAGGCTTCCAGCTTGCCCGCAGTGAGCATCGCAATCGCTTCTTCCTCACCACCGGGCATATCCGGATCAAGCGGATTGCCGGAGCGCGGCTGACCCGTACGGATCAACTCGGACGCCAGCTTGAGCCAGCGGTCCTTGGTGATGTGGCGCAGCACGCGCTGTTCCAATGATGAAAGATCTGTTGCTGACATTCGTGCAGTCTCCAAACTTGTTGAATGACAACTAACAGCTGTTTCTGGTTCGATCTGCTGCTAAAAAGGACCTAATCTAACACGGAAAACGCACCACCTATGCGCAACATACTGATTTATAAATATATTGATGTGACTGCACGCGCTGGCTCGGTGCGTAAAGCTGCAGAGATTCTCTCGATCACGCCGTCATCTTTGAACAGACGCATCCAATCGCTGGAACACGAGCTCGACACGCCGCTGTTTGAGCGCCATGCTAAAGGGGTTCGGCTGAACCCCGCAGGTGAACATGCGGTTCATGCCTTTCGGCGCCACATCGCGGAAATTGCTGAGCTGAAATCTCGTATTGAAGACCTCAAAGGTGCGCGGCGCGGCACAGTGTCTATCGTATGTTCGCAGTCGCTCCTGCCGACTTTCCTGCCAAAGCAGATTCAAGCCTACCGTGACAAATTTCCCGGTGTCGAATTTCGCGTGCACATGGCGGATGGTGAGGCCGCAGAGCATGCTCTTAACACCTATGATGCTGATCTTGCGATCATCTATTCACCACTCGCGATGGAGAGTTTTGAAACCATTGCGACGATACGACAGCCCGTTTTTGCCATTATGTCCGCTTCACACAAACTGACCAAAAAGAAAAAGCTGCGGCTCAGCGATTGCATGGACTACCCGCTTGCTTTGCCCAAAAGCCCCTATGCCGTTCGCAATCTTCTTGACCTTGAGGCAAAGCGCCTGAACACAACGCTACGTCCAATAGTCGAATCAGAGAGTTACATCTTTTTGCGCAATTATGTCACCAGCAGTAATGCGATAGGATTTGAGATCGAGGTTGGCTTGTCGCAGGACGTTATTGATGGAACAGCCGTCCGCCCCTTAGACTTGCGAGTTAACGATGGCGGCCTATTGCATTTGGCTCAGCTGCGCGGGCGTTCCCTTCCGGTGGGAGCCGCCAAATTTGCAGAACAAATAGCGACATCCTTTGCTTCTGATGTATAGCAAAAGCGTTTGTCCCTTAGTGTGGGATTATCCAAAACTCAAAAGCAGCTTTTGGAAAAGGCAGGCCGAGTTAAGACGAACTCATTTGAACGGATTCAGACGTGGTCATTCGTTATTCTAAAACGTTCCGAAACTCAAAGCCAAACAGGTGTCTAAGCGCCACCCCTCTGTCAGGCAAACGCAACAAACGGAGGAGGATGGAATGATCAGAGGCGCGCTAAATAGACTTTCGCTGAAGAGCTTGGAAAATCTTTCATTCAACGTGAACACTTCGCAGGCTGGCGTATAGAAGTAGAGAAAGGCGACAAGCGCATGTCCAAGAGTCCCAATTAAACCAGCGCTTTATCGCCTTACAGCCTTAGCGACAGTCGACGTTCCGCCTGCTGTTCATTGCTGCACTTGCCGTACGAGAAGAGCAGGCTTTCGTGACAAATCGTCGAGGGTCGGCAAAATCCCGCAGTCTGTGCGTTCGACCTTTGGCCCTTGGTGCACTGGGCA
>JBARUV010000325.1:0-2236 GCA_049645905.1 Sulfitobacter sp. | reverse complement strand
ACTATGGCGGCGAACAACGCGAACTGGTCACGTCCTCGATCATCACGACGACACCGAACGAGCTGGTGAAAGAAACGCACCCTGACCGGATGCCAGTGATACTTGACCCAGACGATTATGCCGCATGGCTATCGGCGGGGCCGGATGAAGCGTTTAGCCTGATAAGTCCATATCCAGCGAAAAAGATGGTTATTCATCAAAGCGGTGAAGGTCTAAAATCGGATCGAGGCGGGCTGTAATTGCACGGGTGACGAACGGTTCGGGGTTGACAGATCATGGTCATGTCGCAGATTTAGAACAAAACACGAACATGACAGGATTCCAATGCCGCTCCATCGCGTCGAAAACTATGTATTGCCAATTGGTGCGCCCGTTAGGGTTGTCTCCTTCAAAGTCAGTGCGGGCTTTCCATCGCCAGCGGCGGATGATCTTGAAGACGAGGTTGACCCCATTTCATGGGTTGTCCGCCATCCTGCATCAACATTTTGGTGGCGCGTTGAAGGCGATTGCCTCTGGGACGTTGGAATCCGCGACGGGGATCTGATTGCCGTTGATCGCGCTGGTAAGCGCCGGATCGGGCGGGCAGTGGTGGCCGTTGTCGAGGGATCAGTCACCGCGAAAATTCTGCGAAAGCGGAATGATCGTTATTATCTGGCCCCAGCCAATCAGCGTGAGAACTTTCCTGAAATCGAGCTTACCGAAGACAGTGAGATTTGGGGCGTGATTGCAGGTGTGGTGCGGCGCTACGATCTCGCGTGAAGCGTCCTATCGCGATCAGCGACAGCGCGAACTTCTACGTCAGCGCCGAACGGATCTTCGATCCAACCCTGAAGAACGTGCCGGTGATTGTGTTGTCGAACAATGACGGATGCGCGGTCGCGCGAAGCGACGAAGCCAAGGCGCTCGGCATTAAGATGGGCCAGCCACTGCACCTGATCCGAGACAAGGTTGAAGCACACGGGGTCCGGGTGTTTTCCAGTAACTATTCGCTTTACGGTGATATTTCGCGGCGGGTCGTTGAGGTCTATGACGACTTCACGCCAAATGTGGAAATCTATTCGATTGATGAATGTTTCTTGGACTTTGGCGGTTTTGAAGATCGAGTCGCACATGCCCGAAATATGCGGGCCGCGGTGTTGCACCGGATCGGTGTGCCAGTGCGTGTCGGGATCGCCCCGACGAAGACACTGGCGAAGTGTGCCAACGACATTGCAAAGAAAAATCCTATCTTCGGCGGTGTGCTGGATATGATGGATGATGAATTGGCCGACTGGTTGCTACCTATGGTTCCGGTTGGTGACATTTGGGGTATTGGTCGCAAGACTGACGCTAAACTGCGTCAGCTTGGTATTGAAACAGCGTCAGACCTTCGCGGGATGCCATTACGACAGGCAAGGGCAGTCGGCACGGTCGTTCTTGAACGCACTGTCCTAGAGCTCCAAGGCGAGCCGTGTCTGTCACTTGATGATGTAGAGCCGCAACGCAAGGGCATGGCCGTCACACGGTCCGCAGGGGCGCCTATGATTGGATTTGATGCCCTGTTCCAAGCAATCACTGCCCACGCCACCCGCGCAGCGGAAAAGCTGCGTCTGCATGGATTGGTGGCTGGAACGGTTACAGTGTTTTTCCACACGAACCGACACCGCCAGGATCGGCCGCAATTTACCGGATCACGCACGACGCGACTGACGCCTATGTCGGCAGACACATTCGATCTTGTCGATGCGGCTCGCCGCTGTGCTCAAGCCGCATGGCCGAAGGGCCAGGGCGAGACGTTCGGCTTTACCAAGGCGGGTGTTATGCTGGATGATCTGGTGCGATTTGAAGACAGGCCGCGCACGTTGTTCGATGTGGAAAAACCGAAAAGCGCAGCACTTATGTCTGCGCTGGACCATGTGAATGATCGGTTTGGAAAGAAAACGATGGTTCTGGCAAGTGAGGGGATGAAGCGTCCGTGGCAGACAAAGGCGGATCGGCGTAGCCCGCGGTACACGACACGCATTTCCGATTTGCCGGTGGTCAGATGATCGCTGTCATCTGGTGCAGTGAAAAGAGGGGCGACTGTTGGGCCGCCCCGTCCGCCGTCACCGTTCGGCGGGGTCGTCTTTCTTGCGCTTCGGGAATGGGTCCAGTTCGAGTTGTGGACGTGTGTGGCCCGCCGCGAGGCAGGCCACACCATCAAGACGGGTCGGGCGGAGGGGACATATTCTTTTCGTACGTTGCCTCAACCTTGAAG
>JBARUV010000324.1:0-18607 GCA_049645905.1 Sulfitobacter sp. | reverse complement strand
CGCGCATCACGCATGGCGCAAACGGGGGTTCAGGACGACATACAGCATATCAACGGCCAGATTGACCAGCGTGAACAGCAGCGCAAACAGGATCACAATGCCCTGTATCAGCGGCAGGTCGCGGTTGATGACAGCATCAATCGCCATGTTACCGAGGCCCTCGTAACTGAACAGCCGTTCGATGATCACTGTGCCCCCGATGAGGAAGGTAAACTGCACGCCCACCAGCGTCAGCGTTGGCAGTATCGCGTTGGGCAGCGCCTCGCTGATGATAACTTTGCCCTCGCTATACCCCTTGGTGCGGGCAAGCGTCACGTAATCAAGGTGCATCGTTTCCTTGAGGCTCTGTTTCAGCAGTTGTGCAATGATCGCGGCAAGGGGAATGGCAAGGGCGACGGCGGGCATGAACATGTGGCCGATCAGGTCGGCGAGCACGTCAAAACGCAGGCGGATCAAGGCTTCGAACAGATAGAAATCTGTTGTAAAATCGATGTTTAGCGCAGGGGATATGCGGCCCGAGATATGAAAGACCGGCCAAAGCACCCCAAAAAGTAAGATTAACACCAGCCCCCACAGGAAATCGGGGATCGACAGGGCCATGCCTGCAGCGATGTCCATGGTGCCTTCGGCCTTGGTGTCGCGGAAACGCGTTCCCAGCAGGGCCATCGTGCCACCAATCAGGACCGCAATCAGCAGCGCGACGATGGACAGTTCCAATGTTGCGGGCAGGCGGCTGAGGACAAGGCCGGCCACCGGTTGGCGTGTCGATATGGACATGCCAAAATCGCCCTGCAGTACGCCACCGATCCAGATGATAAATTGCTGAAAGATGCTTTTGTCAAAGCCGTATTGCATCTCCAGCCGGAGGACATCGGCCTCGGTAGCGCCCGGGGGCAGCATCATCGCAATCGGATTGCCCGGCACTACACGAATCACGACGAATACAATAACCGCCACGCCAAACAGGGTGATGGCTGTTGTCAGCAATCGCAACAGGATGGCGCGCAGGAGGGTCATTCAGGGTCCGGACAAAAGGAGGGGGCCGCACAGGGCGGCCCCGTCAGCTTAGGGAGGTCGGTTAGCTTCGCGTCATCAGGTGCGGCAATAGCGCGCCAGAGCGGTGAGGCACCACATTCACCCGTGCGTCATGCAGGATCGGCTGCACGTATTGCAACAGCGGGATGACTTCGGCGTTTTCAGCGATGCGACGATCGACTTCTTTCCAACCGGCGATGCGCTTGGCCTCGTCCGCTTCACCCCACAGGGGCAGTATCGCGTTAAAGGTATCCTCACCGTCCCAGACGGAGTGGGGGGAGGGGCCGAACATCGCAAAACCGGTGGAGGTTGTCGGATCTCCCACCGAATTGCCCCAGTTGTAAAAGGCCGCAGGGGCCAGTTGATCCGCAGCACGCAGTTCGAAGTGTTTTGCGATCTCGTAAACCTCGATCTCGGCCTCGATCCCGACGCGCCGCCAGAGACCCACGATGGCCTGAATCATTTCGTAATCCTTGGGCTTATAGCCCTTGGTGGTCTGTATTTTGAACTTCACTGGATTTTCGGGGCTATAGCCGGAGTCTGCCAGTAGTGCGACGGCCTTGTCGGGATCAAAGGGCACCTTGATGGTTTCGTCATAGGCCGGATAGTCAGGCGTTTGCAATGTGTCGATCGGCACACCGTAGCCGGACAGCAGGCGATCCACGATCAGTTGCTTATCAATCGCAAAAGCTGCTGCTTTGCGCACGTTAGGGTCTGTCATCACCTCAATATCATTGAGAAATATCATGCCGATGTCCGAGATCGGTTCGGCCACGCCGCTGATACCGTCTTTGGCCTTCAGGCGGTCGAATTCTTCGTAGGGCACTTCAAGGGTGACATGGGAATTGCCCGATTCCACTTCGGCGACACGGCTGGCCGCGTCTGTAACAAACTTGATCGTCACAGTTTTGAATTCTGGCGCGCCGCCCCAATAGTTTTCGTTGGCTTTCAGGCGCACAAACGCGTTGCGCTCGAACTTTTCGACCATGTAGGGACCGGAGCCGATTGGCGCGGCTTCGAACCCTTCGGCGCCGACTTCTTCGTAATATTTTTTGGGCATGATATAGCCGGTCAGGAATGACATCCACTTGAAGAATGTGGGGTCGAATTCCTTGACGTCTGCGGTCACACGATTGCCGCTGGCTTGAACGTTTTCGACCTTGCCCCAGACAAACTGGATCGGGCTGCCGGTGGCCGGATCACCGGCACGGGTCAGCGACCAGACGACGTCTTCGGGGGTCAGCGGATCGCCATTGTGCCATGTGACACCCTCGCGCACGTCCATCCAGACCTGCGTGTTATCCTCGTTCCAGCCGTAGTCTGTGATGATGCCGGAGCCAAAGCTAAGGTCGGGGTTTTGCGGGATATAAAGGTCGAAAACAGATTGGTAGAACCCCTGGATCGTCGGGTTCACCGCAGAAAGGCCCACCGTCGGGTCCCAACTGGGCAGGTTCACGTTGTAGGCGATGACCAGTTCGTCGATGTCCTGCGCAAAGGAGGGCAGGGCGACAGCACTCATCGCGGCGGTTGCCGCGCTGAGTTTCAAAAGGCTTCTTCGGTTGAGTTTCATCGGATTACTCCCTGTTAGAGTCTTGTTTTTTCATTTTCCGGCTAGTTTCTTGGCAAGCAGGGTGCCGGGCCCTGCGCCAGTCCCACCACCGGGCCAGATCGCGGCGCCGGTGTGATACAGGTTACGGATGGGTGTTGTGCCATCTGCAAATCCTCGTGCGGGGCGGTTCATGAAATGCTGATGCAGGTGGTGGCTACCGCAGACCTGATCGCCGCCCACCAGATTGGGATTATCCGCCTCGAGCATGTCAGGTGTGACGATGTGACGGGCGAGGATTTTCTTGTTCGTGCCGGGGGCATAGCGTTCGAGAATATCCAGTGCGCGTTTGGCAAAGGGTTTGGCCGCTTTTTCCCAATCGGTCGCTTTGATCTTGCCTGCAGCGTCACCTTTGATCTGTCCCGGCGCCATCCGGACCTGCAGCCAGATAACGTGTTTTCCGTCAGGCGCGCGGGATGGGTCGACGACAGTCGGTTGCCCGCAGACAATTACCGGCTCATCTGGCAAAAGGCCCGCTTTGGCCTGCGCATAGGTGCGCGCCATCTGGTCCATCGAGGGGGCGAGGTGCACATAGGCAAAGTCGTTGAGTTCCGGCACCGGCCATTCGGGCAGGCCTTCCATCGCAAGATGGATCATCATGGTGCCGGGGGCGTGCTGAAAGCCTTTCATCGCGGTTTCGTGGCGGCTGTCACCGGTGCCGCCTGTCAGCTTTAGCAGGGCGGATGGCGATACATTTGCGATCACGGCTTTCCCGGCTTTGGCGAATTGACCATCGGAGAGGGTGATCCCTGTGGCGCGACCAGCCGCTTGTTCGATCCGGGTCACATTGGCGTTCACATGCAGGGTGCCGCCGTATGATTCCAGCATTGCCACCATCGCATGGGTGACCGTATCAGCACCGCCTTGGCCCAGAACCATGCCAAACGCCTGCCCGGCCATCGCTTCGAGATAGGGAAAGACCGCCCCGCCTGCGATATCGGGGGCGAAATCGAGGTGCATGCCCCACGCCGCAAGAGTTGCCTTGACGTGATCGGACGCGAATGTCTGGTCGAGCCATGCGCGCGGCGACATCATCAGAAACCGCGCAAGATCAAGGCTGCCGCCGCCGCCGCGTTTGCGCCATGTCTTCCAGCCGAGGGATGACATGGCCCGCAGGTTCATGGGGCTGCCGAGCACGGCAAAAATCGATTCAGCCTCGGCGGGGAAATCGTCTGTCAGGGTTTGCCATGCTACTGCGTCGGCCTCTGAAAACGCGCTGATGCGTTCGATATTGAGGGCAGGGTCGCTGGAAATACCCAACCAGCGACCATCTGGAAACAGCGTGGCGAACGGGTTGGCGGTGGGCGCAAAAGCAAGGCCGTGGCTTGCGAGCTCTTCGGAATTTTCGGTTTGGAAGGCGCTTCCTGCAAACAGCGACAGGTTCATTGCCGCCCAGTCATGACGGAAACCTGGCAGAGTGTAGTCACCGGATTTGACGGCGCCGCCAGCTTGGCCGTTTTGCTCGTAAACAGCGACCTTCCAACCGCGTTTGGCCAGATGGCAGGCGCATGCAAGACTGTTGTGACCTGCTCCGATGATGATGGCGTCTGGATCCGTGGACATTTGTAACATGTCTCCCCTGACAAAGATAATTGCAAACGCATGTAAATTTGTCTAGCATTGAATCAGCAACCGGAGCGCGAGGGACGTCGCGCGGATTTTCAGGGAGAGATCGGTTATGAGCGCTGCAAATGTTGTAAGTAGTCTGGGCCGCATGTTGGCTTCTGGCGGGGTTGAAGTGGTGGATTGCACCGGGGTTCTGGGCCCGGATACGCCGATCCTGCAACTGCCGCCGGATTTTGCCAAGAACACGCCCAAAGTCGAGATTCACAAGATCAGTGAGTATGATTCCGATGGTCCTTTCTTTGCGTGGAACTGGATGGTTCTGGGCGAACATTCCGGCACGCATTTTGACGCGCCGCACCACTGGGTCACCGGCAAGGATTACGAGGACGGCTATACGGACAAGCTGG
The DNA here is from genome assembly GCA_049645905.1 of Sulfitobacter sp. Taxonomy (GTDB): domain Bacteria; phylum Pseudomonadota; class Alphaproteobacteria; order Rhodobacterales; family Rhodobacteraceae; genus Sulfitobacter. Next base: position 13,993 of record JBARUV010000324.1, on the reverse strand, counting down.
ATGTGCAGCGTCTGGTGGCGCCCGTGAATGTCATTGATTGCTCTGAACAGACGCAGGAAGATCCCGATTACCTGCTGACAGCGGATGGCATCAAGGAATGGGAAGAAGTGTACGGCGAGATCGGCGCAGGCGAGTGGGTCGTCATGCGCACCGACTGGGACAAGCGGGCTGACAACGAAGATAAATTTCTGAACGCCGATGATTCAGGACCACACAGCCCCGGCCCGACACCGGATGCGATCGAATATCTGCTCAGCAAAAAGATTGTCGGTTGGGGGACGCAGTGCATCGGTACTGATGCGGGGCAGGCGGGAGGCATGGAGCCACCGTATCCGGCGCACAACCTTCTGCACCGTGACAATTGTTTTGGTCTCGCCTCGCTTGCCAACCTCGACAAACTGCCAGCCAAGGGGGCGATCCTGATCGCAGCACCGCTCAAGATCAAGAACGGGACCGGCAGCCCGATCCGCGCGCTTGCGCTTGTGCCCAAGGGCTAGGCTGGCGTGGCCAAGTTTGACCATGTGATTATCGGGTCGGGCATCAATGCGTTGGTGGCCGCAGCGATGTTGTCGCGCAAGGGTGACAAGGTGTTGGTGGTCGAACGTGAGGACCGTATCGGTGGATGCATGTACACCGATGAAATCACGCTACCGGGATATCATCACGATGTCATGGCAGCGACCTTTGTGTTGTTTCTGACCGGGCCTGCCTATGCGGAACTGGGTGGGGATCTGGCCAAACACGGGCTGGAATTCTGTCACAGCGCGCATCCCACGGCGGTATTGCGCCCGGACGGGTCGTCGCTGGTTCTGTCGATGGATCGCGCGGCGAATATTGCGGCGTTCAATGCGCAGGGGGCAGGGGATGGTGACCAGCATCGCCGCGATATCGGGGCGATTGAACAGGATGCGGATTTCCTTTTTGCGCTCTTGGGGCAACCGCTCTGGTCGCGCAAAACGGCTCTGTTACTGGGAAAACAGGCTTGGAAGCGTGGATTAAACGACCTGAAGACGTGGTTCGGTGCTGCAATGGAGCCGGCACGCGGGTGGCTGGAGACACGCTATGATTCTGCGGGTGTTCAAGCCCTTTGGGCGCCTTGGGTGTTGCATGCGGGCCTGACGCCCGAAGCGAGTTATAGCGGGCAAATGGCGCGGGTCATCGCCTTTGCGTTGGAAGCAGCGGGCGCGCCGGTTGTAAAGGGCGGGGCAGGGCAGGCGGCAGTGGCCTTTGCCAAGTTGATCGAAGCCAATGGCGGGGTCATTCGAACAGGGATGGAGGCGACGCAAATCATGGTTGAGCACGGCAAGGTGCACGGGATCATCACGTCAAACAACGAACAGATTTACGCCGACAGCGTCATCGCCAGCACCGCTCCGGGCCAGTTGTACAGCAATCTGCTGCAACAGGATCATCGTCGGGACACAGCCAAGAAATTTCGCCACGGGCGTGGCAACTTTCAGCTGCACTATGCACTGGACGGGCCGGTGACGTGGAAGGCCGACGGGCTGGAAGACGTTGCGCTGATCCATCTGGCGGACGGGATCGATTCAGTTTCCAAGTCCTGCAACGAAGCGGAACGGGGGATGTTGCCGGAAGTGCCGACGATCTGTGTCGGGCAGCCCCATGCGCTGGACCCAAGCCGGTGTCCCGAGGGCAAGGCGGTGCTGTGGCTGCAAATTCCGGATGCGCCCACCACAATCAAGGGTGATGCGGCGGGCAAGATCAAGACAACCCCGGACTGGACCGAAGATATGCGCGAGGCCTATGCGGATCGCATCGAAGGCATCCTCAAGCGGCACATCAAGGGGTTTGATAAGTTGAAACTTGCGAGGCGTGCCTATTCGCCTGCCGATCTGGAAAAGCTGAACGTCAATCTGGTGGGGGGCGACCCCTATGGCGGGGCCTGTGCGCTGGATCAGTTCTTTGTCTGGCGCCCTTCGGCGGGGCAGATCAATAACGCGACGGCGATCAAGGGTCTGCATCATATCGGTGCTTCGACCCATCCGGGGCCGGGGCTTGGCGGGGGATCGGGGTTCAACGTCGCCAACAGCCTTGGTGCAATGAAAAAGTCGAAGGGGCAGGGCGCATGAGTGGGACAGAAGCCGTACCGACAGCCGCCGCGCAGCGGTTGGGTGAAATGGGGCTGGAGAATTTCGCACCCTACCTGATGAACCGGATTATGGGGCGTTATAATGCGGCTTTGCAGACTGAAATGGCCGCCCTTGGCCTGACCACGCCGCAGATGCGGTCGCTTGCGGTATTGAGCGTGATTGACGGTATTCTGATCCGCGAACTGGCGGTCTATGCCGTGGTGCAACAATCGACCCTAAGCAGGGCATTGGATGCCTTGGCCAAAGACGGTTTGATCAACCGGGTGACAGACGTCGAAGACAGTCGCGCAACACGGGTGTTCATCACCGATGCGGGGCGCGACGCCTATGAACGCCTGTGGCCGCATATGTCCGGCGCATATGAAGCGATGTTCAAGGGCATTGGCGAAGAGCAACAGATCGCTTTTGTTGCGACGCTGAAAACCATGCTGCGTAATATCCGTAAACACGACTTTTAGGGGGGCATCATGGCTGAACGTTCGTTCAAGGCGGAAGTGGAGCATCTGCGCAAAGGTGACGGTGAGGTATTCACGGGCGAGGGTATTCTGGCGCTGACCAAGGCATTGCTGGAGAACGGCGTCGGATATGTCGGCGGCTATCAGGGCGCGCCGATTTCTCACCTGATGGACGTATTGGCCGACGCTGAGGAGCTGATGGGCGAGCTGGGTGTCAGGTTTGAGGCGAATGCGTCAGAGGCGGCGGCGGCGGCAATGCTGGCGGCAAGCGTGCATTACCCCATCCGCGGGGCGGTCACGTTCAAGGGACCAGTCGGTGTCAACGTCGCATCGGATGCGCTGGCGAACCTGTGTTCCAGTGGCGTGAACGGCGGGGCGCTGATAATCGTGGGGGAGGATTACGGCGAGGGCAGTTCCATCATGCAGGAACGCAGCCACGGTTTTGCGATGAAGTCGCAGTTCTGGTTGCTGGATCCACGGCCCAACCTGCCGTCGATCACAAAGGCGGTGAAGGACGGGTTTGAGTTGAGCGAGGCGTCCAATACGCCGGTGATGCTGATGGTGCGCATCCGGTCCTGCCATGTCACGGGTAGTTTTGCGACCAAGGACAACGTGCCGCCGCCGCTGACGATGAAGCAGGCCATTGCAGCGCCACAGTCCGATTTCAAACGCGTTGTGTTGCCGCCGTGGAGCTATGTGCACGAGCAAGAAAAGGTCAAGGAACGCTGGCCCGCTGCCGAGAAATTCATTGTCGAGAACAAGCTGAACGAGGTGATGGGGCCAAAAGACGCCAAGCTGGGGATCGTGGTGCAGGGCGGTATGTACAACGGTGTCATTCGCGCGCTGCAACGGCTCGGGCTGGCAGATGTGTTCGGCAATTCCGAGGTCCCGCTTTATGTGCTGAACGTAACGTATCCCTTGGTTAGAGACGAGTTTGCAGGTTTTTGCGAAGGCAAGGATCATATTCTTGTCGTCGAGGAGGGGCAGCCCGAACATATCGAACAGCACCTTGGGTCGTTTCTGTACAAGGCAGGCGCGACGCTGAAGCTTTATGGCAAGGACGTGTTGCCGATGGCGGGGGAATATACCGGCCAGGTGATGCTGGACGGGATGACTGCCTTCCTGAAAAAAGCCGCACCCGACATGCTGCCGGGTCAGGTGCGCGCGCCTAATGCGGATGCGCCTGCGATCCCTGATCTGTCAAAAACCGTGCCGATCCGGCCGCCGGGGTTCTGTACGGGATGTCCCGAGCGGCCGATCTTTGCGGGGATGAAACTGGTCGAGAACGAACTGGGCAAGCACCAGATCACCGGTGACATCGGCTGTCATCTGTTCGGCTCCCTGCCGCCGTTCGAAATTGGCGGGGCGACCATGGGCTATGGTTTGGGCCCTGCGGCAAATGCGGCCTTTGATGGCGGTGGAGAGCGGCGGGCGATTTCGATGCTCGGGGACGGGGGGTTTTGGCATAACGGGTTGTCCTCTTCGATCGGGAACATGGTGTTCAACAAATCCGACAATGTGGTGGTGATCGTTGACAATTACTATTCAGCCGCAACGGGCGGGCAGGACGTGCTGTCGAGCCGTGCGGCCAATGAGACCAAGTCGACGGGCAATCCGATCTCTGCGGCGCTAGAGGGCGTGGGCGTGAAATGGATCCGGCAGATTGATCACACCTATGACGTGGCCAAGGTGCGCGACACGGTGCGCGAGGCGCTGACCACGGATTTCAAAGGGCCCAAGGTGATTGTAGCGTCTTCTGAATGTATGCTGAACAAGCAACGTCGGGAAAAACCGATCCGCAGCAAGGCGATCAAGGAAGGGCGGCGTGTGGACGTGCCGCGCTTTGGTGTCGATGCGGATGTCTGCACAGGCGATCACGCCTGTATCCGGTTGTCGGGCTGTCCGTCCTTGTCATTGAAACGGCTGGATGATCCGCTGCGCGATGACCCGATCGCCCATATCGACCAGACCTGCGTCGGGTGTGGCAATTGCGGCGAGGTGGCAGATGCCGCCGTGCTTTGCCCGTCGTTTTACCGCGCGGATGTGGTGCATAACCCTTCCGGGTTCGAACGCTGGCTGTCGGCGCGTCGGGAACGGATGATCCGCTGGTTGCAGACACGCCGCGATGCCAAACGGTTGCGGCTGGAGGATGCCAGCGCATGAACATGGTTGCCAAACATGGCGGTGGCGCGACAGCAGTGAACGAGGTGCTAAAGCTCGCTATTCTGGCGGTGGGCGGGCAGGGTGGTGGTGTGCTGACCGCCTGGATCGAATCCGTTGCGCGGGCGCAGGGCTATGATGTGCAGGCGACCTCGGTGGCGGGGGTCAGCCAGCGCACGGGGGCGACGATCTATTACATCGAAATGCTGCCCTCATCCGGGCAACAGCCGGTCTTTGCCCTTGCGCCATCGGGTGGCGACGTGGACGTGATGATCGCTGCCGAGATGATGGAGGTCGGGCGGTCCATCATACGGGGTTTTGTGACGCCGGATAAAACCACGCTGATCGGGTCCACGCACCGGCAGTTGGCGGTCAGTGAAAAATCGATCCCCGGCGACGGGATTGCAGATGCGGACGAGGTGCGTGCCGCAGCAGAAATCGCTGCACAGAGACTGATATTGGCAGATATGGACGCGCTCGCAGTGGCGCAGGGGTCGGTCATTTCCGCATCCTTGTTTGGTGCTTTGGCGGGGTCGAACGCTCTGCCGTTCCCGCGCGAGGCGTTCGAGGATGCGATCCGGCAAAGCGGCAAGGGCGTCGAGGCATCTTTGCGTGCCTTTGATGCGGGATATTTTGCCGCGCAAAACGGTGAGGATCATGCGGCGCCCGAGGCTAGACCGGCAGCGCCGCAGATCACGGGGTCGCGCGATCAGTTGCAGCAGTGGAACGCGTTGATAGAACGTGCCAATACGCTGCCGGAGCCAGTACAGGACATGGTACAGGCCGGTCTGCGCAAGGTCGTGGATTTTCAGGATGTGGGGTATGGGTCTGCCTATCTGAATCAGGTTGAGCGCGCCCTGAAAGCCGATAGCGCCGCGCAGGACTGGCAATTTAGCGTTACTGCCGCCAAGTACATCGCCAACGCTATGGCCTACGATGACATCATCAAGGTCGCCGATCTGAAAACCCGCGCGCCGCGTCTGGCACGCATCAGGGCCGAGATGGGCGCGGGAGAGGCGCAACTGCTCCAGCTTACCGAGTTCTTTCACCCCCGCGCCGAAGAGGTCGCCAGCCTGATGCCCGCCGCGATGGGGGCAAAATGGGAAGCCAGCCCCAAACGGATGGCGCTGTTGGGCAGGTTGTTCGGCAAGGGCCGCCGGTTGCGCACCGATACGATCCGGGCATTTCTGATGCTGCACATTCTGGGTGGGCTAAAACGCTACCGTCTGAAAACGCGCCGCCATGCGGTGGAAACAGCGCACTTGGAAAACTGGTTGTCGCGGTGTCTGGATATGCGCGAACGGGACTATGCGCTGGCGGTTGAACTGCTCAGGAACAGACGCCTGATCAAAGGGTATTCCGACACACACGCCCGTGGATTGAGCAAGTTCGACTGCGTGATGGATGCGGCTGATTTGCTCAAAGGGCGCGAGGATGCTGCCGTCTGGATGGGTCGTCTGCGCGAAGCGGCGTTGCAGGATCCGGAAGGAACGGCGCTGGACGGCGCGATAGAAACGGTAAAGACCTTCGTTTAAGGTGTGGCTGGCCATATTTGTGACAAGGCTGATCAGCATTGTGGCAGGCGTCACGTGAATCAGTATAGAGTGTCTCAATATGAATGGATCAGCGAACACTGCGACACGCCAACAGGCGCGTCAGAGCGAACGGCGGCAGGTGTCGGTCCTGTTCACCGACATGGTCGGCTATACTGCTATCGTAGAGCGTCTTGGCGAAGAACGCGCGGTTGATTTCACGCAAATGATCTTTGAACGGCTGACCGATGCGGTTCAGGCAAATGGCGGTGTCGTCCGCAGCTTTGCCGGGGATAGCATCATGGCGGTATTCGGGATTCCCGATGCGCTTGAGGATGCTGCGTTGCGGGCCTGTCGCGCGGCGGTGTCGATCCACTCGGCCTTTGCCGCTGCCGCGGCCGAAATAGAGACCGAATTTGGCGTGCGGCCTAAAATGCGGGTTGGCGTCAGTTCAGGTGTTGCTGTGATGGCGTCTGTGCAGGGCGAGGGCGCCGAGCTTACCGCTGTGGGGAACACCGTCAATCTGGCATCCCGTATTCAGGAGCTCGCTGCCGACGCGGGCACATTGATATGTGACGCAACACGGCGCCTCGTTGAATGGCGTGTCGAGCTGGATTTTGACGGCGAATATGACCTCAGGGGCGTGGCCAAGTCCCAAAAGCTGTGGCGGCTTATGTCGGTACGCGAAGGGGTGACGCGGTTTGACGTCTCACGTGCGCGTGGCCTCAGTGATTATGTCGGCCGCGACGAGGAACTGGCCGTGATGTCAGAGGCCTTTGACAGGGTGGGGGACGGCCCGCGGGTGATCGACCTTGTTGCGGAGCCGGGACTGGGCAAGACGCGGCTTGTGTTTGAATTCCTGCAACACGCGAAAGCGGCAAACGCCATCATCCACACGGGACAATGCGCTGCGGATGCACAGCAGGTCCCGTTTCATCCGTTTATCCAGGTTGTGCGCAGTTCCTTTAGAATTCGAAATGTGGAAGAACCGGCCGAAGTTGCGCGCAAGATTGAAGAAGGGCTGCGCGCGTCGGACCTGTATTCGACAGAGAATATGGGCCTGTTGCTGAACCTTATTGGTCTGGCCCCGCCAGAAGGCGCGCTGGACGGCCTTGACGGTGTTCTGATTGGCCTGCACACGCGTGATCTGTTTGCGGCGATGTTGAAAGCGCAGTGCCGCAAAAAGCGTGTTGTGCTTCAGTTTGAGGACATTCACTGGGTCGACAACGCCACGGAAGAGTCCTTGCGCAGGTTAATCAAGGACGTGAACCAGTCAAACTTGCTGGTGATCCACACGCGGCGCCCTGAATATGAGCCAGATTGGCGTGATGCACCCGGTGTTACCTCGCTTGCGCTCAAGCCGTTGAACAAGCGCGATATTACACATCTGGCACGGACGCGGCTCGGGGTTGGGGCGTTGCCTGATGCGCTGATCCAGCAGCTGACCGAGCGGGCGGGCGGCAATCCGCTGTTTGGCGAGGAAATCCTGAGTTTCCTCATGCAGCAAGGTGCATTGTGGGTAGAGGACGGCAAGGCGGAATTTGACGCGGCATTGGGAGAGAGCGCCCTGCCCGAAAGCATGCAAAGCCTACTGACGGCCAGAATAGACCGGCTGGACAAGCAGGACCGCGCGCTTTTGCAGGCGGCAGCGGCGATCGGGCGGCGGTTTGATCCGGGTGTTCTTTCGCTTGTTATCGATAATCCGGAGGAGACGGGGGCAAGCCTGCGCAGGTTGCAGGCGCAAGATATTGTCTATCGCGAGACGGATTCGTCGGATTACATTTTCAAGCACGTGTTGCTGAAGGAATCTGTCTATCAAAGCCTGTTGTCGGGGCGCAGGGGTGAATTGCATCTGGCAATTGCGCAGGCGGTGGAACGGCGAAGCCACAACCGTCTTGGTGAAGTGGCCGAAACACTTGCGTATCATTACTCCCTTACCAAACGCACCGACCTTGCGTTTACTTATAACGACATGGCGGGGGTCAAAAGCCTCGGGGTCTATTCCCTCAACGAAGCCAACCAGTACTTTGACGCGGCTTTTGCACTTTACGAGCAAGATCCGACGTGTGCGGACAAGGAGCACTTTGCGGCCTTTCTGGCCAACTATGCGGTGAGCCTCAATGTATCGCTGCGGGTCAAGACGATGATCGCGCTGGCGGATAGCGCGCGGGCGACACTTGCGCAGTTCGGGGACAGCAATCATCACGTTCATTTCCTGCATCATTATGTGTCATGCCTGATCTGGAACGGGCGATACCTTGATGCATACGAGGTCCAGGAAGAGTTATCGGCCATGGCGGAGCGTCTGGGCGATGCGGATTCAAAAGCCTATGCGCTGGTGAGCGAACTTGCCGTATCCTGCTATCTGGGTCGCTACACGAACGCCCATTTCGAGGCCAAGCGGGAAGAGGCCGAAGCCATCCTCGTTGGTATAGACGACGCATATCTCAAGAACTTTCACGTGGCTCACATGGGGTGGAACGAGGTCGGGCGGGGCCGCGTTGCGGGCGCGCATGACGCTGCGGACCGCATGATCTCGGATGGGTTGGCCAATAATGACCCCCGGTCCCTGGGCTACGGCATGGCGATGAAAGCGTTGATCGCCATGGTGGCCAATGACTATGAGAAAGCACTTGCGATGTCCGAACAGGCACAGAGCGCGTCGCGTGTGGAGTTCGAGAGAGCCATCGCCGCTGCGTCACGGCACGCCGCCCTTGTGCCACTCGGAAAGCAGGGTGCCGCCGAGGAAATCGAGCGCCACATGGCCTTATGTGCCGAGCGTGGCTGGACGTTGTTCATGGCTGGCCCTGACCCGATGCTGGGGGTTGCGCATGTGATGAACGGGCGGATCAACGAGGGTTTGGATCATATCGAGAGGGCAATCATACGGCGCGAGACCGAAGGATATCATATTGCGGCGAATTGGTCGCGGTTGTTCCTTTGCGAGATATATCTCGAAATTCTTTCTGGAAATGGCGGCGCGTCGCTTGGCGTGCTGGTGCGCAATATCCGGTCGCTGTCGGGGGTGTTGTTGTTTGGCGCCAAACGCATTGTCACGATGCTTGAGTACGTACGGGAAAATTCGGAATACGATGAGAACGGCCATTACATCGGGCGGATCGAGATGATTCTGGGCCTGCTGTACAAGATCAAGAAAAAGAACGCGCTTGCCAAAAAGCATCTGACCGAAGCGCGGCGCATCATCAGTCCTACGGGTGCATCGCCGATCCTCACCCGGATAGATGACGCGCTTGCCGAATTAGCCTGAGTCCTAAAGGTTGGACAAATATTTGATTGCCGGCAGGCTTGGCAGGAAAGTATAGGCTCCACCGCGGGCTACGACAAACCGCGGGAAGCCGCGCAACCGGATGCTGCCACCGTCTTTGAGGGACAGGTCAAACCGGCTGGTTTCCGGTGAATTCGCGCCCAGCATCGGATCGTTTGACCCGGTGATGGTGGGATCGTGCAGGCCGAGGTTGATCCAGTCGCACATCACCGCCTCAAACTGCGCGCCAAGGTTGGCGCCCAGGAAGTTGCCCAGCAGCCCGCGTTCTTGTTCATCGGGATTGGCGGGATCGAAATCCGGCCCGTAGGACATGCCGCGTCGCACCAGACGTCGGGTATGATTTGCAATGCGCTGGACAATCTTGCCGCCACGCGGATTTGCGCGGCGCATGTGCGCGCCGACGGGACAGGGCGACGCAAGATCATAGTCAAAATTCGTCAGCGACACGTCAGGGTCTGGATTGGGCGTGTCGGGGGACAGCGCCAGTGGCACGCCATTGCGCCAGCGCCCGCACATCTGTGCCGCTACAATTTCACGCAATGCCTGTGTTCGGTTCAGACCTCTGCCGATCTTTTCTTCGTCACCGGCGGGCAGGAGCCTTTCCCCGTCGGGATGCGCCATCAATTCCCGCGCGGCGGTATCAAGGTATCTTTCAAATGCCGCGGCATCCTGTGCAAGGACGCGGAAGGCATTGAAAGTGCCATTCATGCCAAGATCTTCCCTTGGCGTGGGCACCCGGAACAACAGACTGTCGAGGCTCGTGCGATACCCCAGCAAAAGCGTGCCCAGCGGATCGACCGGTTCATCAACGAATTTCTGGGCCGGATCGTGGGCTTCTTCAAAGCGGGGCTGGGAAATACCGTCCTTGTAGCCAAAGAACACTTTGCCGTCCGCCAGACTGCGTCCGTCGCGCACCCCGATCACATTGAATGCCTGCGCGACCTGATCCTGAACATCATCAAGGACCTGCAGTGCGTCGGCGTAAACGGAGGCCAGAATATGCACACGGGCCGGATTGTCGAACGGCGCGGGCCAGTTCTCCGGCGCACTTTCCCCGAAATCGCCGATCTTGGGCGCGCGTTTTGTCATGCCCTCGACAAACTCGGTCGGGAAGGTGGCGAGTTGCCCTTCCGGGAGCCCCAAGGCGCGCAACCCTTCGTAGGTCAGACCAATGTTAAAGCAGGACTCCGGTTTTTCAGTCCACGGTGTTTCCGGCGTGATGGCGGGCACCGTATCGCTGCCGCCTTTGACCGAGGTTGCAAGGAACCCGGCCGCTGCCGCGCGGTCACTGACCTCAAGGATAAGATGGCGCACGAATTTGCGGTTATAACCGCGCAGAATATTGCCCTGGAGGTCATTGTGATCGAATGGTTTGGTCACCAGCCTACTCCGAATTTGCTGCGCACCTGCGCGGCGGAAAAACCGGGATAGGCGCGATACCCCCCACCCAGTGAAATATTGGGGTTGGCATGCATTTGCAGGATCAGGTCGCGGGGCAATGTCATCAGTTCATGGGTCGGCGTATCAGGCCCAAGCCCTTTTGCGGCATCTTGCAAACCGAACAGGTCCGTCGGGAAATCCGGTGCCTGAAACAGATCATGCGCATGAACCCAGTCAATGAATTCTTCGATATGGTGGTTCGTGGGCATCAACGCATCACCGCCGTCTACCAGCGTCATGACGTCGTCAAAGACACTGCCAATCGTTTCGATGAAATCACGGATATAATTGCTGAAATCGCCGTCATAGACCGAAATCATGCAGATATTGTCGCCAAGCAGCAAGAACCGCGCGGTATGGACGGTGCCGACATTGTCCAGCCCCGCAAAGATTTCATCGACGTTCTGCGCAATCGCCAGAGCAGCCTTGGCGCGGCCAAGGGGTGAAGCGTCTTTTAATGGCATGATCAGGTTCATCATGCGCTGCAGGTTGTCGCTGGGCTGGGGCGAGGGACGGGGGCCGCCTTCGAGCTTTGGCTTGGGATCGCGCCAGATCCAGTACGGCACAACGATATATTTGGACAGAAGGTTGAACCACCACCGTTCAGGCAGGCTATTGACGAACCGATCGAACCAACCGCTTTTGCGTGCCATGCTGTCAGCCCTTTGAAAACGGGCAAGGCGTGCCGCCCCGCGCTTTGCTGGAGAATTTATAGGCTTCTTCCCGTATCTTGAGCACCGGATCATCCGACGTTTCGATGCCGTCGGTCAGGTGGCAGGGGTTGAAGCTTAGCTTTTCGCTGTCGGCCACCTGATCTTTGGCGACCTGATCCAGGGTTAGCGTTCCCATCATGACCCGTATGCGATGCGGTGGCCATGGTCGAGTGGGATCGTCAAACGCATCACCGGTTTCACCAATCGACATCATCAGGGAAAAGCGGGCGTCTTCCATTTTGGCAAAGCGTCCGCGCAGTTCCGGTTGCAGGTAGTCATCGACCGGTGGCGCGGCGGGATCGGTTTTCAGCACGCCTGCAATCGGTTGCCATGAAAACCGGACCCACCGGCGGGTGCCATCGGGCGCGGTGATGATAAAAGTATGCACCGCGTGATACATTGCGCGCACATAGCTGACCGGAGCGCCGATGGCGGCAGCCTGAAACACGCCAAGCTGGGAAAAGCCGTATTTGTCCGCGAATTTGATCGCGCCGGGGTCCGGGCTGATGGTTTCACCGGGGTAGGGGTCGCGCATCGGCGGGATTAGTTTGAACATGCCAAATAGCTTGCGCCACGGGGATTCACGCTCGTACATTACCGGGCGCGCCGCAACGGCGAATTCAAGAAATGTCTCGGGGGTGGGTGTAAAGAATTCAGGCAATGTCATCGCGATCAGATCGGTTGACGTGTCATCGGGCAAGTGAAATCGCACGGCAAAGCCGCGCACGTCCGACCAGCCATCATGCCGGGTTGCACTGCCCGATCCGTTTGAAAAACGTACCTGAACGGGCACGGGGTTTCCGTCGAAATGGGCCGCGCGGCAATAGTTATGTGCCACCTGACTGGCGACGAATGTACCGGACGCCCCAATGCCGATGCTGTGCACAGGGCGCAGTGAATCGTCGCCATCAGGACGGTGAAGGGCTTCCACCAGTTGCTCGGCAATATCCGATCCGCTCATCTCATTGTCCCTCCGGTCAAAGGCCCATTGGCGTCATGCGGTGAATTCAAGCTTGAGGCCGGGGCGGGGCCAGCGTGCTTTGTAGATTTTGCCGGTGCTGGATGCGGTGATCCAGACATCCTGCATGTCAGCACCGCCAAAACACAGGTTGGTGGTAAAGATATCGGGCACGGGAATATGTTCCGTCTTGCCATCAGTCGTAAACACCGTGACGCCGCCATTAAAGATGGTGCCGACACAGATGCGTCCGTCCGCCTCAACCTTGAGACTGTCGAGCCATTGAAAGTTGGGCAGCGTTTGCACAACGTTGCCGGGCGTGCTTGGTATCATCCCCGGATTTACCTTGCCTGGTCCGGCGATTTCCATCGCCCAAAGCCGCCCGAAAATTGTGTCGGACACATAAACGACTTTGCCATCCGGTGACAGGCCAACGCCGTTTGCCATCGGAATCTGTGCCGCCTTGATCAGTGTTTTTCCGTCAATCGTGGCGTAATACAGCCCACCCAGTTGGAGCGAGTCCGCGTCCTGAATACCAGTCTCTGTAAACCAGAAACCGCCCTGTGCATCGAAAACGATGTCGTCAGGCGCAAGCAGCTTTTTGCCCTCGTATTCGGTATAAAGCGTGGTGACTTCTCCGGTTGCCAGATCGACCCGTTGAACAGAGCCACCGTTGTAATTCGGGCGATGCGGGTCGGGAACGGTGATTGTCTTGTTTCCGTAGGGGTCCGGGCCGATGTCCACGAAACTATAAGCGCCGCCATTATTGCAGACATACGCCGCACCGTCCGGCCCGATGGCCACGCCGTTTGGCCCGCCAGGTATCTTGGCTACGATGTCAACAGAACCGTCCACCGCAAGACGCACGAGTGTTTCGTCTTTGATATCGACGAAAAGCACCGATCCGTCGTTCATCGCCACGGGACCTTCGGGAAAGCCGAGACCGCTGACCACTTCTTCCAGTTTCAGTGACATTCAAGCTCCTCAAATTTCTCTGGGTATAAAGGTTAATAAATCATTAAATGGTGCGCAAAGGTTCCATCTTTTTACGTGTCTGGCAAGACCAACAGAGATGTTAAGTAAAAATTGCGTCCACGCCGGAAGGGAATGTGCCGCTTGGCAAGATTTCTGGCGCGTAATACAAATTATGTTAAAATTTTAGCCTCAATCAGGTTCGATGCAATCGAATGCTTCTGATTGTCAGCAGAAGGCTGTCCAGAATTCTTCTGCTCCCTCCTATCAATTGCTCAGGTTTGTTTGCCGTAAGGTTCACGTAAGGTTGAAGTGGTCAAGAGCGCTGAACTCACAGCGCGGCTTGTCCTAATGACCTTATTCTCT
>JBARUV010000323.1:0-7960 GCA_049645905.1 Sulfitobacter sp. | reverse complement strand
CCAATCGGACCTCCAGCGAGCGGCATCTTGCGGTGTCGGATAGAAACGGTTCGTTTTGTTTAACCGATTGTGGCACCGCTATTTGTCCGCCGCCCAGCCCACACCAGATACGTATCCCATTGCTTTCCGTTGCTACCGGCAACATCACTTCATTCGAAAATTGCGGGTGCCAACTATTGGTTTGATGAAGCTTGTTGTACAAAGAGACAATAATCTGGCGATGTTGAGACCACAAAAGGATTTGCGCAATGGTGGGGATGTGGGGTGGAATTCTTCCCATTTTGATTGCTGGTTGGCTACTGTTTTCAGCCGCTGGCTTTGGTCAAAAACGGGCAAGTAGCATTCAGGCGGCTGGCGGTTTCCTTGTGGTGGCTTCTATTGCAATCCAGCCGGAGATCGCGTCTCAGGCCGTGAGGGTATCATTGCTCGAGGAATCCTTGAGGAAAAATGGAATTATCGACAGTCAAATGGATGCTCTTAGCGGCGATACAAAAATTCTCACCATCATGTTTGAGCAATTTGACTTGGTTTTGGACGGAGCTGAATACAGCACAAATATAGCAAGAAATATTGTCAGTATCGTAAGAGCATTCAATCCAGAGACCGATGTGAACCTTTCCGGCAGAGAGGCATCAATCGAAGTAAACCGCGCCCACGCCGAAGAGCAAAAAGTGGTTATCAATCAGAGGAACGACACAATCGGAGAAAGCCTTGAGATACTTCAAAACCAGAAAGATCGGTTGGAGGCGATACTTCCTTCTGAAAAATCTGCACTTGAAGTAATGACCTGGTTCAGCTGGGTTATCGCTATATTTGGAACTCTTCAATCCAGTTATGGTGGCGCGGTACTTCGTAACAGATCGAACGTAACACGCCTGCGAAGATAGAGGCCGACCTCTAAGCGACAGAACGTGTCAAAAACGTAGTGACAAAGCCAATGCTCCAAAAACGCTCCTTTTTGGCACAGCCTCAAAGCACCTCGATTGAGGCTGCCATAAACCCCGTTCAAAACCCATGTAGTTGTTGAAGGTTTTTGGTCGTTCTCATGATAGCGGACATTCAAGCGCCCCGCAGCATCCGTCAACTAGGGGCTCTAACCCGCCATCCGGCACTCCGTCTAGAAAACAGACCAGATCCCTAAACCGAACGTGCCGCAGATGCCGCCAGACCTTTGATCGTCACGCCCCAGAACCGCAGGTTCAGCAACACGGCAGCCATCCCAAGGCCGATCACCAGCCCGCCCCAGATGCCGATCCCGCCCCAGCCGAATGTGAACCCCAACAGATAGGAACAGGGTATCCCGATTGCCCAATAGCTGATCGCGGCCAGTACCATGGGCATGCGCGTGTCCTGCACGCCGCGCAATGTGCCAAGGGCGATCGCCTGCATCCCGTCCATCAGTTGAAACAGTGCGGCCAATGCCAGCAGCCCGACACCAATGCCCAGAATATCGGCGCGCGCAGGTTCATTGCGCTGCATGAATATCGAAATCAGCGCCTCCGGCCAGACCAGAAAGACAACAACCGTCAAAATCGAAAACGCCAGCGACATCGCTGTCACCACCAGCGCACCACGCGCCATATGTGGCACGTCCCGCCGTCCATAGGCATTACCGGAGCGGATCGTCGCCACATTGCTCAACCCCAGATGCACCATGAATGTAATGGACGCCAGTTGTACCGCGATCCCGTGGGCGGCCAGTGCATTCGTGCCCAGCCACCCCATCATCACCGCAGAGGCCGAGAAAAGGCCAACTTCGCTGAGCATGGTCAGCCCGATCGGCCAGCCAAGCCGGAAAACGCGGATCATCATCTGTGTGTCGCGCCGCCAGAACCGCACAAACAGCTGATGTTGCGGAACGACGAACACCACATAGGACACGACCAGAAACAAGGCGATCACCTGTGTGCTCACGGACGCAATCGCCGCCCCCACCAACCCCAGTTCTGGCGCGCCCCAATTGCCGAAAATAAGCGCGTAGTTCGCCACTGCGTTCGAAATCGCTGAGGCGATTGTGATCCAGAACACCACTTGCGTGCGCTCCAGCGCGGCGAGATAGGACTTCAGCACCATCACCAACAGCGCCGGAATAATCCCGTAACAGGCAACCCGCAGGTACCGCGCCGCATCCGCCGCTACCTCGGGTCCCTGCCCCAACGCCAGAAAAACCGGTTTGGACCAGATCATCAGCGGAAGTGTCGCACAGGCCGATCCAAGCGAGAGCCACATCCCCATGCGCGTTGCGCGGCGAATGGCGACTTCATCTCCTTCGGCCACAAACAAGGCGACCATCGGCATCACCGCCATCGCAAAGCCCGAGCACAACAGAAACAGCACAAAGAAATACGTCTGCGCGAGCGTCACCGCCGCCAGTGCCTCGATCGAGAACCAGCCGACCATCACCGTATCGGTCACCCCGATGGCAATCTGCCCCAGATGCCCGCCGATCAACGGCAGGCCAAGGACTGCTATCGCGCGGACGTGTCCGCGATTGGTCATGATCGGGCTGGTGTTCATTTGCCCAGCCATACGCCCGCTTTGGCCAGAGGGAAAGCCCCGGAAAAAGGGGGTCAGACCCGCGCCAGATGCGTGACTTTGAATCCGCTGGCGTACTTCAAACCATAGCCGATAGCGCGGTCAAATCCGATATGTGCGCCCCAGATCAGCGCGATGGGCAAACTGCCGTCAACGCCGGTGGCGTACCCGAGCGCTGCAAGGGCGGCAGGGGTCAGATAGGTATGACCGATGTTGTAACACAGCGCCCCGATCCGGTCGCCCGCCAGATAGCCCAGCATTGCCAGGTCCGGCCCCAGCAACAGCAGCGCAAACAGCAACCAGCCCGCCCCTGTCTGTGCATAGATCATCGTGCAAACCAGCCCCAACAGCGCGCCTTCGGCCTGTAGGATCATGCGGACCGGCTGGATGGGGGATGACTGGGTGAATGTAGATGTTTGCATGGTGCGTCTCCCTTTTCTCTCAAAACGATCGCACACCGTTTGCCTGAAACAAATTGCCCAAAACCGTACAGCCAGCTATCATTATTTTATGAGCATGACCGCCCGCACCCTCGACCACATTCCTGCGTTTCACGCAGTTATGACCCATGGCAGCCTCAGTGCCGCAGCGCGTGATTTGCGGCTGGCACAACCCACGGTGCGCCGCCACATCGAGGCACTGGAAACATTGCTGAACACCGCACTTTTCACACGCGCGGCCAACGGCCTGACACCCACGGCAATGGCGCACACCCTGTTGCCTATGGCCCGGAACGTGCTGGAGCAGGCAGAGGCACTTGCCCGCAGCGCGTCCGCCCATGCCCACGCGCTGGAAGGTACCGTGCGCCTGACGTGCAGCCGGATTGTTGCCACCCATGTACTACCCGGTCTGCTGGCCGAGATCCGCGCGCAGGCCCCCGGCATCCGGTTCGAAGTTGCCGCCACCGACACAGCAGAAAATCTGGCGCGCCGCGCGGCGGACATTGCCATCCGCTTTACTCCCCCTGCCCAGCAGGCATTGGTGGCTGTTAAGTTACCCGATGTGGAACTGGGGGTGTTCACCGCCAAAAACGGCCCCTGCGTCAGCACCATCGACGACTTGGTGAGCGCGCCCTTTCTATCCGATGACCGTGAAGATCAGGTCTTGCCCGCGATCAGGGATGCTGGCTGGCCGCAACCGGCCAATGTGGTGCTGCGCAGCGATGATCCGCTGGCGGTGATCGCCCATCTACAGGCCGGACTCGGCGTCAGCATCTGTCAGGTCAAATTGGCCGGGCGCCTTGGGCTGGTCCGCGTGCTGCCACAAGTGACCTACCCCATGCCCGCGTGGCTTGTCGTGCACGAAGATCAATCCCGCATTGCACGTATCCGGTTTGTGTTCGATCATCTGAAAACAGGCTTAAGCGCGTGGATGTAACACAGGATCTAGGCATGCAGGAACAGACCGTCACGCTTAAGGGCCAGCCGTTTCATATCCGGCGGTGGGGCGATCCGAACCTGCCAAAACTGCTGATGCTGCACGGTTTTCCCGAATACGGGGGCGCGTGGGCCGATCTGGCACCCCTTCTGGCAGACCGCTTCCATTGTATCGCACCCGACCAGCGCGGCTTTGGCCAAAGCTGGGCACCACCAGAGGTTTCGCACTACACCACATCGGCGCTTGTCGGTGACATGGCTGCGTTGATCGGTGATACGCCAGTCACTGTTTTGGGCCACGACTGGGGCGCCGCAGTGGCCTACGGTCTGGCGATGTCGCACCCTGAACAGGTCGACCGCCTGATTGTGATGAACGGTGTGCACCCTGTGCCCTTCCAACGCGCCGTGGCTGCAGGCGGCGCGCAAACCCGTGCTTCGCAATACATCCATTTTTTGCGGTCGCAAGGCACCGAAGAAAAGCTCGCCGCGAATAATTTCGCCCTGCTCCTTTCGCTGTTTTCCGCGAATATGGACATGTCCTGGCTGGCGGGCGAAACCCGCGCGGAATACCTGAAGGAATGGGGCCGTGAAGGACGGATCAAGGCGATGCTGAACTGGTACCGCGCCTCGCCGCTCAAGGTGGCATACCCCGACAAACCGATTACCGACCTGCGCGAATTTCCCGCCGAAAAGTTGCAGGTGCGCTGCCCTCATCTGTTGATCTGGGGCGCTGACGATACAGCATTGTTACCCGAAACAACCCTCGGGCTTGAGGATTTCGCGGCCGATCTCACCCGCATCGAAATTGCCGGTACAGACCATTGGCTACACCACCAAAAACCGGCAGAGGTCGCCCGGGCCATCCGCCGCTGGTTGGACATGGCCTAGCAATAACGAACATCCGCTTTAACGATGCCCCCAATCCTCGGGGTCATCATTGTTGCCCGGACTGAGCCCGATCACATCCCCCTCGGTCGAACAGCCCAACCCCAGCACGGTGCGGTTGGCATAGGAAAAATATGCGCTGACCTGATTAATTTCCAGAATCGCGCCGTCATCCCAGCCCGCATCCCGCAGCGCCACCACATCTGCCTCGATCATCTCCCCCGGTGCCTGCGTCAATTTACGGGCGTAGCGCAATGCGGCACGCTGTTTTGGATCCAGCGGTGCGCCCTCAATGTCCCTTGCGGCGATCGCGGCACGGATCGCCGCGCTGCGCGCATCATCGCGCAACAGACGTTTCATCCCTGCAAAATGATGTTCCACGCAATAGCTGCAGTCGTTCAGCGCCGACACCCAGACCCCCAGAACCTCAAGAAACCACTTGGGAATTTCATTGTCGCGATGGTGCAGCACGTATTTGTAGATCGCCATATGCCCTTCCATCGTGTGGGGACGCAGCGAATGCATCATCATGATGTTGTCGACGTTATCGTCCGGCCCTGTAACGCGCTGATAGAGCGTTTTCAGGTGCCCGGTCGCGGCGGCAAACGGGATGGTTCTGATCCAGGCCATGGGGCACTCCGGTTGAGGTCAGTGCAGATAACCACGTCCGGCAGGTCAGGAAAACCCGACTTGAGCACGTTGGCCTGTCGGGTCCAGAATGGCGGTATTATTTTATTAAGATTTATTAAGGATTTTGAAATGCTGCTTCGCTTTGTCCCTTTGGCTGCTCTGCTCGTGACCCTGATTGCCCTGCTGTTCAACACCTTTGCCTACCCTCTGCACAAGGACAGCCTGAACGCCCCGACACACGAGGTGGGCTGGCTCTTCTGAAAGGTTGCGTACCGTGACGTGTGCCTTAAAGGCCTGTGTCCGCGCCATGACCCATTGATTGCAGATTATGATACCGCGCAGTGCACTCCGCCCTTCCTTCATATCGCCCGCTCTGGCATAACCGCATAACACAAAAAAGGCAGAGCAGCGCCCCATGACCGACCTCCTTTCAGGCCAGAAGCCGAGCAGCAACTACGATGCGTCCTCCATTCAGGTGTTGGAGGATATGGAACACGTGCGCCTGCGCCCCGGTATGTATATCGGCGGCAAGGACGACCGCGCGCTGCACCACATGGTCGCGGAAATCATCGACAACTCGATGGACGAAGCGGTCGCAGGCCACGCGACATGGATCGAACTGGAACTGCACGAAAACGGCCATGTCACGGTGCGCGACAACGGGCGCGGTATCCCGACAGATCCGCACCCCAAGGATCCCGGTAAATCCGCGCTGGAGATCATCTTTTGCACCCTGAATGCAGGCGGCAAGTTTTCCGGCGATTCATACGAGACATCGGGCGGCCTGCACGGCGTCGGCTCCTCCGTCGTCAACGCCCTGTCGGACCATCTGCGCGTCGAAGTGGCCCGTAACAAAGAACTGTTCGCGATGGAATTTTCACGCGGCATTCCGCAGGGCAAGCTCGAAAAGATCGGCGCCGCCCCGAACCGGCGCGGCACTGCAGTCACCTTTCATCCCGATCCGGATATCTTCGGATCTCTGAAACTGAAACCCGCCCGCCTTTTTGCCATGGCGCGGTCCAAGGCCTACCTGTTCTCGGGCGTCGAAATCCGTTGGAAATGCGGTCAGACCGACGGCGATACACCGCTTGAGGCGACCTTCCATTTCCCCGGCGGGCTGTCGGATTACCTGAACGAAACACTGGGCGCCTCGACCACCTATGCTGACGCCCCCTTTGGCGGGCTTGTTGATTTCAAAGAGAAATTCGGCGTCCCGGGCAAGGTGGAATGGGCCATCAACTGGACCCCCTCGCGCGACGGCTTCATCCAGTCCTACTGTAACACCATCCCCACGCCCGAAGGCGGCACGCACGAGGCCGGTTTCTGGGCCGCAATCCTGAAAGGCATCAAGGCCTACGGCGAATTGGTCGGCAACCGCAAGGCCGGCTCCATCACCCGCGATGACCTTGTGACCGGTGGGTGTGCACTGGTGTCCTGCTTCATCCGTGAACCGGAATTCGTGGGCCAGACCAAAGACCGTCTTGCCACCGTCGAAGCCCAACGCATGGTCGAAAACGCGGTGCGTGACCATTTTGACAACTGGCTGGCAGCAGACACCAAATCAGCGGGCGCGATCCTCGATTTCCTTGTGCTGCGCGCCGAGGAACGCCTGCGCCGCCGTCAGGAAAAGGAAACCGCGCGCAAGTCTGCCACCAAGAAACTGCGCCTGCCCGGCAAGCTGACCGACTGCACCTCCAAAGACCGTGTGGGCACCGAATTGTTCATCGTCGAAGGCGACAGCGCGGGCGGCTCCGGCAAGGGCGCGCGCGACCGGAAAACACAGGCGCTGCTGCCGCTCAAGGGCAAAATTTTGAACGTGCTGGGCGCGGCATCCGGCAAGCTGACGACAAACGCCGAAATCTCGGACCTCTGCGAAGCCCTTGGTGTCGGCATGGGCAGCAAATTCGTGCTCGACGACCTGCGCTATGACAAGATCATCATCATGACCGACGCGGACGTGGACGGCGCGCATATCGCAGCCCTGCTGATGACGTTCTTTTTCACCCAGATGCGCCCGATGATCGATGCCGGGCATCTGTATCTGGCCTGCCCGCCGCTCTATCGCCTCACGCAGGGCGCGCGGCGGGTCTATGTGGCGGATGATATCGAAAAAGACGCGATGATGGAAAAAGGTCTCGGCGGCAAAGGCAAGATCGATCTGCAACGTTTCAAGGGTCTGGGCGAGATGGACGCGAAAGACCTGAAAGAAACCACGATGGACCCCGCCACCCGCAAACTGATCCGCGTCACCGTGGACGAGGACACCCCCGGAGAGACCAGTGATCTGGTCGAGCGCCTGATGGGAAAGAAACCGGAGTTGCGGTTCCAATACATTCAGGAAAACGCGCGGTTTGTGGAGGAGCTGGATGTGTGAGGCGGTGCTCGTAGAGCATTGCGGCTAAACAATTCAATCTTTCAAAAACTGAGAATACATACCTTGGATGAAAACACTCTGGCGATAGGAAGTTACCATCGTCCCGCCAAAGGCACATTGGATTACCTAGACAAAAAAGATAGGTGGGGTCAAACCCCAC
>JBARUV010000322.1:0-23703 GCA_049645905.1 Sulfitobacter sp. | reverse complement strand
CATTAAGTGCTAATTCTCATATTTAAGTGACGGGTTAACTCACTGAAATCATGCGAACTCGATTATTGGTTTTAAGTGCTAAGTCACATCAGTTGCCATTTAGACAGATTTGATCAGTAACGCGCCGGTCGCAACAAGCGAGAGCATCAGGAAACGCCCCGTCGCTTTGCTGATGTAGCCGCGGACCTGTTTGCAAATGACAAGGCCCAGGATCAGGTCGCGCAGCATCAACAAACCCAGAAACGTCTGACTGATGTCAAAGATGCCCGACGGACGTATGTACAAATGAAAACGCCGCCCAATGGGCAGCGTCACATCCCAATGCCCGCACCAAATCATGCTTAGTTGCTGGCGTCGGTTGCCTCTGCTTCGACCTCAGGTCCGACAGAAACCAAATATGCCCATACATTGGCTGCATCTTCGTCGTCTTTGAGTTTGAATGCCATTTTTGATTTGGCTCTATTGTTGTCCAAATAGGATGCGAGGAATTTTTTGGGGTCCGAGACGTAGACTAGAAAATCAGCTTCATTCCACTCCAGACCAGCTTCGCCTGCTTCAGCAATCGAGTCGCCGTATTTAAACCCCTCCAAGGAGCCAGCCTGACGGGTGTAGATACCGTAAAGGTTGGGGCCGATCACGCCCCCTTTCTCAATAACAGTTTCGTCGTCTGCAATGATCGAATGGCATGCCTTGCACTTCTTGAATACCTTTTCTCCCGCCTCGGCATCGCCGCTTGCGTGGCCATCTGCAAGCACTGGTGCCGCAAAGATACCGAACCCGAAAGCGAGTGTTTTCAGTAGTTTCATGTTCATTTCCTCCAAAAATCTGAATATTACGTAGTGCGTTAACCGAGTTCGTAAAGTTCCTTAGTGCAATTTACCGCGATGCGATCTTGTGGGCTGGCTTGGGCAACTTGTGGTGCAAGCTGTTCCTACAAGATTGGCACTCTGAAACATGTAAAGTAAATTTAACACTTGATGCAAGCAATAGTGTAAGGCTACCCTTACATAGGACGCCCTTCACCTGTTAATTCAATTGGACCGGACATGATGTTAAACTGGCTTCAGATTGCTCGGCTTGGTCTTGTGCAGATGGCATTGGGCGCGATTGTGGTGCTGACCACCTCAACGCTTAACCGTTTGATGATTGTCGAATTTGCATTGCCCGCGATCCTGCCTGGCATGCTTGTTGGTTTACACTACGGCATCCAATTGTCGCGCCCGCACTGGGGCTTCACCTCTGACACCGGTGGCAATCGGACGAGGTGGATCATTGGCGGTATGTTGGTCCTGGCGTGCGGTGGCATGGGGGCGGCAATTGCGGTGACGCTGTTCGGCCAAAGCTATTCGATTGCAGTGCTGCTTTCGATCTTTTCATACGCTTTGATCGGCATTGGTGTGGGGGCATCCGGCACCTCGCTTTTGGCGCTTCTGGCATCTGCAACCGCGCCGCATCGCCGCGCTGCTGCTGCGACTATCACCTGGCTGATGATGATCTTTGGTATCGCACTTACCGCGGGTCTGGTAGGCAGTTTCCTTGATCCGTATTCGCCGCAACGTCTGATAATGGTTGTGGCTGTGATTTGCGTGGCGGCCTGCGTTATGACTGTGCTGGCTATCGGGCGGATTGAGCAACAGGTGACCATCCAGCCCGAGGCAGAACGCATGCCGTTTATGCAGGGCCTTAAGGAAGTTTGGGCCGAGACCGCAACGCGGCAATTTACGATTTTTGTATTTTTGGCGATGAACGCATATTTCATGCAAGAGCTTATACTGGAGCCTTATGCAGGTCTGGTTTTTGAATTCACGCCCGGACAATCTACCTCGCTGAGTGGGATGCAAAACGGTGGGGTGTTTTTGGGCATGTTGACCGTTGGTATCGCCGCAACGGGCCTCAAATTAGGGGCGTTGCGCAGTTGGGTTATGGCGGGTTGTTTGGGCTCTGCGGGATCTTTATGTCTGATCGCCATGACCGGATTCTCACTGACGGGCCTGACGTTGACACCGCTTGTCGTGGCTTTGGGTTTCTTCAACGGGATGTTCGCGGTTGCGGCGATCGGGTCGATGATGGCGCTGGCATCGCAGGGACGCGGTCAGCGCGAGGGCACACGCATGGGTCTTTGGGGCGCGGCACAAGCAATTGCGGCGGGCTTTGGCGGGCTAACGGGTGCGATTGCCGTCGACATGATGCGCGGGCTTATGGCGGACGGCCCTGCCTTTGGCGTGGTGTTCTTGGGCGAAGCGGTTATTTTTGTTGCGGCAGCCTTGATGGCGGCGCGGATTATGGGCAATTCAAAAGTACCAAATGCGGCGCTGATGCCTGCGGAATAGGCACCTTCACAGAATTTTTTTACGCAGCCTGCGCACCATCCACCACACAGCTAGAATAACCGGTAAGGTAATAGCGGCTGTGAGCAGGGCCTTGCTGATGCCCAATGGCACGCTCAGCGGAAACAGCAAGTATCCCAACAATGAAACCGCATAATAGCTGATCGCCACGGTGCTGAGGCCCTCGACCGTCTTTTGCAGTCGCAGTTGCAAATCAGCACGTTTGTCCATGTTTTCCAATAAAGCCTGATTTTGCGCGCTGCGCGTCACATCAACCCTTGTGCGTAACAAATCGCTGGCCCGCATTGCGCGGTCGGCCATCATGCCCAACCGTTTTTGCGTGGCTTCGACGGTGCGCATCGCGGGTTCAAAGCGGCGTGTCATAAATTCGGCAAATGTCTGACGCCCCGCAAGTCGTTCTTCACGCAGGCTGCTGATGCGTTGGTCTACGATCTTGGCGTAGGCTTCTGTAGCCCCAAAGCGAAACGACGAATCCACCGCCATTGTTTCAAGCTCTGCTGACACTTCGAGCAATTCATCAAGCGTATCTTCGGCAGTGTCGTTGCCGCTGGTCATTTCTTTCATCAAATGGCCAAGCTGATCGTCGATATGGCCCATGCGCGCTGACATGGTGCGTACGCGGGAAAATCCCAACATCGACATGGCTTTGTAGGTTTCAATCTCGCACAGGCTTTGCACAATCCGGCCCACATGTTTGTCGCCAACGTCAGGGTTGACGCACACCAAGAATCGCAGGTGTCCAGCCTGGTCGATCCGAAAATCACCCGCAATGGTCGCAGCATTGCCCAATACCTGCGCAACGGCGGCGCTTTCGGGGACAAACCAATCGGTAACATCTTTGATCAACTGTTCATCGCTGACCGAGGGAATGATACGGATCAAGGCAGAAGTGATGCGTGCGCTGGGGGCTTGTCCAAGCCAATCTTTGGGAAACACTTCAAATTCATTGGGGTCAAAGGGGCGGGTGCCGACGTTGTTTGAAAACGTGGTGTAGGTCACAAACTCTGTATGGCTTTCCCATTTAAGCCAATGCTGGCCGATTTGTCCGGAAAAATGCGTGGCGTCGTCGGGCGGACAGGGTGTGCCGTGCCGCTTGAGCAGATCAACCAGATGCGCCATATCCGCTGTGCGGTCACGTTTGGAAGCGTTGCTTATGGGTTTGATCGCGAGATAGGCGGCGATGCAGGGCACCTCCAATGTGGGAAAGGGGCGCGCATGCAGTTCATTTGTCAATGCGTACCGCAGAGGATGATCTGTGATATGTGACATTTTGCTTTCCTGACAGTGGGAGGTGATTGCTATTGCGGTACGGCGTTGAGAAACTTCAGGATCAGTTTGGCCACCGCGTCTGCATCTTCTTCATGTGCCAAATGCCCCAGACCGGGCAGGATGGTGCAAGACGCATCGGGCATTTTTGCGGCGGCTCTTTGCGATGTGGCGGGCGGAACGGCGGTATCGCCATCACCGGCAATAAACAACGTACGCGCGTCGTTTTGCGCCAAGCGTGCGAGCAGCGGTTCCAGATTCCATTGCGCCATCATTTGCAGCGTTGCATTCACATGGGTCGGATCGGCAACCAGCCTGCGGTAAAGGCGAAGGTCTTCTGGTGGCAGGGTTGACCCGGTGCCTTTGATGATCCGATGCACAGAGTGGTCTGATGAGGTGGCGCTGAACAGATTGGCGGCCATCGGCAGCATTGCAATCGTCTTCGCCAATGCCGGAAATAGAACCCCGGCGAGGCCCTCAAACATGCCAAGGGCGGCGTTGATCCCGATGATTTGGGGGACAGTAGAATGCATCATTTCGGCCATGCGCAGGGCAATTGCGGCACCTGCTGAATGACCGATGATCACGTCGGGCACGATGTTTTCGGTGTGACACAGCGACAAAAGATCCTCTGCCATCGGATCAAGGCCACAGCGCTGTTGCGCACCCAGTTGGGTGAAGCCTTGCCCCGGCAAATCAACGGCGACCACTCGGACGTGGTGCGTCAGCAGTGGGAACAGATGCCGCCAGCTGTGCGTCGCCCCTCCCGCGCCGTGTATTAAGAGCACCAAGCGGCCTTGCCCCGCTTCTTGGACATGCCAGCAGTGCGGTTTACAAAGCATAAATCGTGAATGTTTGGACAATGGCCATGTTGGCCCATCTTTGGCCCAGTCCATTGCAGCTATCCCGCCAATGATGCGGTAATCGCACAGGACAGGCTATTGGCGTCGGCACGGGGCAGAGCGATATAGTCGGCGTGCATGGTATCGGCTAGTTGTTTCAAGCTGCGGTCAGGCCGCAGAGTGGTGTCGATCACCAAGACGTCGATATGAAGCGCCGTCAGTTGCGCCGCCATATCAAGCGCGTCTTGGGCGGCTTGCGCACGGCCAGGGCTGCCATCAAGGGCCACATTGGCGCGCCCGTCCGTCAGCAAAATAATTGTGGGTGTCATGCCTTTGCGCAGCGCGGTTTGGGTCAGCGTCATCGCAGCAGAGAGGCCTGAGGCAAGTGGCGTGGCACCGCCGCCGGGGATTGCAGCAAGGCGGCGTTTGGTCTGCACCAAGGACCGCGTCGGCGGCAGCAATATTTCTGCTTGGGTGCCGCGAAACGAAATCAGGGCGACATGATCGCGGCGCGCATATGCTTCGGCCAGCAGCAGTTCAACAGCGCCTTTAGCCTCGGCTAATCGCGCCATTGCGGCAGAGCCTGAGGCATCAACGGTAAAGATCAACAAACGGTCCGACAGGTTTTGATAGCGTTTGTGGCGCAGGTCGCTGTAGCGGATGATCGGGCGGCTGCTGTCGGGTGTGTCGCGTTTGCGCAGGGTTTGCCATGGCACAGCCGCGCGTAGGGTTGCGATCATATCAACGCGGGCATTATTGGACGTGGTGCCGTTGCGGGCGGGCAGGGGGCGACCGCGCCGCGACCCAGTGCGTTTGGCCCCTGACCCGACCCCGGCGCTGCCCTTTGATTGGCGCGCGGCTAGCCCGGCAAGCAAGTCCTTGGGCAGCGCTGTTGCAACCGCGTCGAGCAGCACATCATTGGGGATCGACAGGGTATCGTCAGGCTGTGTCGCTTCTTCGGGGCTTTGCTCAGGCGGTTCGGCCTCAGGCTCGCTTGTGTCAGGCAGTTGCGTTGCGCGGTGGGCATAAACAAGCGCAACAGCGGCGGTGATGTCAGCGGTCACCAGCACAGAGCGATGATGCAGCGCCGCATGGGCCTGTGCGGCGCGCAGGGCAAAGCTGGGTGCGCGCAGGCTGGTGATGCCGAGGCTGACGGCCAGAACCACAAGTTGTTCCGGAATGTCGTTGGGAATGGAGATATGCTGCGCGGCCTTGCGAAGTGTGTCTAAATCACCCGGCACATCGGGAGCGTCAAAATCAGCGAGGCCCAGCCCCTCAAGGTTGATCTGAAACGCGGCGCGGTCAGCAAGCGACGGGGGCAGGTGTTCGTCGTCATCGGCACCTTCATCGAAGGCCAGCAGGACATGACCTTGATCACTGTCCAGCGATTGCCCCAGCCGGGCAGAGATGTAAGTCCCCGCACGTTCGGCCATCGGCAGGATCAGCAGCGACGGGTCGCGATCAAGCAAACCTTCGTGCATGACCATAGTGCCACCCTGAAGGGTCGCAGACACATCCAGATCACCATCCAGCATTTGTGGGGTCATGTGCGGATGCAGCCGAACCGAAGGAAGGGGCAAGGCGTTTGCTGCCGCCATCAAGGCATCGCGCACGGGTGATATACGCGCCCGAACCACCAGCCCTTTCAGGCCCAGCGGATCAATCGCCAATAGACGCAGCGCCAATATCGCACGGTCCCAAGTCGCCCGTGCTGATGTCGGCGCCGCAGCCATTCACACGCCCAGCGTTTCTTGGACAATGCGGTCCACCCGTGCGCCTGATCCTGCCTCGTCCAGTGGATCGCGGCGTAGGCGGTGGCGCAGCGCAAGGGCGGCAGTGGCGCGGATATGCACAGTGGTTAAAACGGTGTCATCACGGAACGCAGCATAGGCGCGGGCGGCTTTGAGCAAGGTCAATTCGCCGCGCAACCCGTCAGAGCCAAGTTTCACACATAGTTCCGCCACGGTGCGCAGTGCAGAGTCAGGGGTTTTCAACTCCTTTAGCGTTTGGCGCGCCTTGATGATCAGATCGCGCAAAGCGGCGTCTTCCGCCTGCCAGCGCAGCATGAACGAGCTGTGCTTATTTTCGTAGGCATCGCGGCGTTTGATCACCTCGATCCGTTCGTCAATGTCTGTGGGTGACGCCACATCAACAGACAGACCAAAACGGTCTAGCAGTTGTGGGCGCAATTCACCTTCTTCGGGGTTGCCGGAGCCGACCAGTACAAACCGCGCGGCATGGCGGATCGACAGCCCCTCGCGTTCGACGACATTCACACCGCTTTGTGCGACGTCCAGCAACAAATCGACGAGGTGATCCTCAAGTAGGTTCACCTCGTCAATATAGAGATACCCGCGATTGGCTTGCGCCAACAGCCCTGGCTGAAACGCTTTTTCGCCCTGTGTCAGCGCCTTTTCAATATCCAGCGCCCCTGTCACCCGGTCCTCTGACGCACCCAATGGCAGATCGACAACCGGGGTTGGAATGTCATGGGTTTCAATATCGTCGATCTTGGCCCATTCGGGGCAATCTTCTGGGTTCGCAGAATTGACGGGACAGGATTTCACTACGCTGATCGGCGGCAATAGTCCGGCAAGCGCGCGTACGGCGGTGGATTTGCCGGTGCCCCGGTCACCAAACACCAGCACGCCGCCGATTGTGGGGTCGATGGCGGTGAGAACCATGGCACGCTTCATGTCTTCTTGGCCGACGATGGCGGAAAATGGGAACGGCTGTTTCATGCGGTTTCCAACTGTTTGAGAGGTGATGTGCCACCCCATGTGCCCACATCCGACAACAGGGTGAATCGGGCATAAAGTTCTTCGTTGAACCACCCCTCGTCACGAACGGCCTTGATTGCGGCGGCATGTGGTCCGGTGCGGGCAAATTTTGCCATGTGTTCGACATCGGGCCAGATTGAGAATGTTACCTGATGCAGCATCGGCACTTCACCCACACCGATCTTGAAAATGACATTGGGGTCTTGGCCGATCACCGCCGAGATGTTCGGCACACGCCGCCAGAACCGGGCCAGAATACCGGGTTTGATGGTGGCACGGGTGAGGGCGGCCAAGGGGCCGGAATGTGAGGGCGTGCACGGTTCAAAAGGCGTTTTGCCAGACCATGCGCCGCGCACCGTGTCAGTGGACATGAAGACGGTCCAATGTTCAGCGGCTTGCCCGCGGTAGCGTGTGTAAATGTCAGCGTTTGCGATGCTATCTTGGGCGGTTTTTGCGTCGGGCCATGTGGCAAGGATCGCGTAGACGGATGTGTTGGGCAAGGGTGTGAAGCCTTCACCGCTGCCAGATCCGCACAGCTTCCAAAAACCGATATCTGCGATACGTGACAAGGGCGCGCGGGCGAGGCCCATCATTGTGAATGCCCAAACGCGGGACCGAAACGAACTGAATCGGAAAAAGCTGAAACTGACAATCTGCGGCATGTGGTGCGGGGTCCCAATGTGTAAACTTAATCTGACACATGCCACTTGCATTGTGAAGGGCTATCCCGCTAGAATTGTAAACTAAAGTAGACAGCATTCTTGAATCGGATGATCTTTATGGGGCATGACCCAACTGAGCCGGACAACCGCGCCATCGTCATCGGCGCGGGCCTTGGGGGGTTGTCGGCGGCGATGCGGTTGGGGGCCAAAGGCTATGCGGTGACGGTGCTGGACAAACTGGACCGCACCGGCGGTCGCGGGTCGTCGATCACGCAGGATGGTCATCGGTTTGATCTGGGGCCGACGATTGTGACCGTGCCGCAGGTGTTTGAAAACCTTTGGTCCGAATGTGGACGTGACTTTCACAAAGATGTCGAACTGCGTGCCTTAGAGCCGTTTTATGAAATCCGCTGGCCGGACGGCACGCGTTTTCGCGCCGGGTCTGACGATGCCAAGATGCTGGAGGAAGTGGCGCGGATCAGCCCAAGCGATGTGCCGGGGTTCAAGCGATTCCTGAAGGATGCGCAAAAGCGGTATGTGGTCGGCTTTGAAGGCATGGTCGCCAAGCCGATGCATAGGCTTTGGGAAACCATCAAGGTGCTGCCGACCTTTGCAAAGCTGCGTGCGGATCGCTCAATCTATGCCCATGCAGCCCACCGGGTGAAGGACGAAAAACTGCGCATGGCGCTGTCTTTTCATCCGTTGTTCATTGGCGGTGATCCGATGCATGTTACCTCGATCTATGCACTGGTGGCGCATCTGGAAAAGAGTTTTGGCGTGCATTACGCGATGGGCGGGGTGCAGGCGATTGCCGATGCGATGGCGGATGTAGTCCGGGCGCAGGGCGGTCACATTCAATATAGCACTGTGGCTGATGAGATTATCGTCAAGGACGGCGCGGCCGAAGCTGTGACGTTGGAAGATGGCACGCGACTGCACGCGCCGTTGATTGTGAGCAATGCGGACGCCGGGTACACCTATGATCACCTGTTGCGCAATCAGCCGAAACGGCGATGGACGCGCAAAAAACTGGCGCGCAAGCGGTGGTCAATGGGTTTATATGTCTGGTATTTCGGGACCAAAGGAACCGACGGTATGTGGGATGATGTCGGGCATCATACGATCCTGAATGGGCCACGCTATACCGGTTTGCTACGCGATATCTTTTTGAAGGGTAAATTGTCGGATGACATGAGCCTCTACGTGCATCGCCCTGCAGTGACTGACCCAACGGCGGCACCCGCAGGCGATGATACGTTTTATGTACTGTCGCCCGTGCCGCATCTGGGGTGGGACAATGCGGTGGATTGGGCAAAGGAAGAACCCATTTACCGCGCCAAGGTGGCGGCAGAAGTTGAAAAGTTGATGCCGGGGTTTCAGGAACACATCTCAACTGAGATGGTGTTCACGCCTGAAACATTCAGGGATCGTTACCTAAGCCCGCACGGCTGTGGTTTCTCAATTGAGCCGCGGATTTTGCAAAGCGCGTGGTTCAGGCCCCATAACGTCAGCGAAGAAGCGCGCGGCCTATATCTGGTGGGTGCGGGCACGCATCCCGGTGCCGGGTTGCCGGGGGTTGTGTCGAGCGCGGAGGTGTTGGGCAAACTGGTGCCTGACATGCCGCACCGAACGCATGAGATAAGGCTGGCGGCGGAATGATCAACGCGCACGACCTGAGCCATTGCCGTGATGTGATCCGCACCGGATCTCTTTCTTTTCATGCCGCATCGAAATTACTTCCCGCATCGGTGCGTGACCCGGCACTGGCGCTTTATGCGTTTTGCCGTCTGGCGGATGATGAAGTTGATGAGGGCCATAACAAGGGCCGCGCGGTTCTGGATCTGCAAGAGCGGCTTGATCTGGCCTATGCCGGACGCCCCCGTAACGCGCCCGAAGACCGCGCGTTTACCGCCATCATTGAGGGGTTCGATATGCCGCGCGCCTTGCCAGAGGCATTGTTGGAAGGGCTGGCGTGGGACGCGGTTGAGCGGCGGTATGATACTCTTTCAGGCGTGCGTGATTATTCGGCGCGGGTTGCTTCGGCAGTAGGCGCAATGATGTGCGTGTTGATGCGGGTGCGCGATGCGGATGCGCTGGCGCGGGCCTGTGATCTGGGTGTTGCGATGCAATTGACCAATATCGCGCGCGATGTGGGCGAAGATGCACGTGCGGGGCGGATTTATTTGCCGCTGGACTGGTTGGATGAGGCCGATTTGACCCCAGAGGCATTTCTGCGCGCGCCCACTGCCAGCCCAGAGGTGCGGGCGATGGTGCGGCGGTTACTTTCAGAGGCGCGCCGGCTTTATATCCGTTCAGAGGCGGGCATCGCATCTCTGCCGCGCGGTGCGCGAACCGGGATATTTGCCGCGCGCTATATCTATGCGGCGATAGGATCAGCGGTGAAACGCAACGGGTTTGACACGATCACCCACCGCGCCCGTACAAACGCGCCGCAAAAGCTGGCGTTGATCAGCGTGTCGGCGATGCGGGCAAGTGCCAGTATGGTGTTGCCAAAGTCCGCAGTTCTGTTCGCACCGCCGTTGGACGAAGTGCGGTTCCTCGTCCAAGCCACCGCAACCAATGTCCCTCGTGCGCAAGTCTGGGGGCAGGGGCGCACGGGCGCGCTGTTGGCGGTTCTGGCTGAGCTTAAGTCGCGCGAAACGGCCCAGCATACCAAAAGCGGGGTGGCGGCGGAGTAAGGGCTGCCGTATGACATGTCTATGGATTACATTTTATTTGCGATCTTTTTGGCGGCGTGTTTTGGGGCTGGCGCAACTGGTGCTGTTTTTCGGCCTGGCGAGTGGTATGAAAGCCTGAACAAGCCAAGCTGGACACCGCCCAATTGGGTCTTTCCGGTGATGTGGACCACCATTTATATCCTAATCGCTTTCGCCGCTGCCCGTGTCGCGGGCATGCCGGGGAGCGCCTATGCAATGGCGTTCTGGGCTGCACAAATTGCGTTCAACGCGCTCTGGACACCGATATTCTTTGGCCTGCGCCGATTGAAGGGCGCATTGATCGTAATGGTGTTCTTGTGGCTGTCCGTCTTGGGTTGTTTTGTCACGCATTGGCAGTTGGACATCTGGGCCGGGTTGGCAATGTTGCCCTACCTTGCGTGGGTGAGTGTTGCGGGGCTTTTGAACCTGTCGGTGGCACGTTTGAACCCGCATGTTGAACCGCTGGATCTGTCTAAAGCCTAGCCAGAATCTAAAACGTCCATTTGCGTCGACGCGGCACCCTCAGGGCTAACATCGGTTTGAGCAACGGTGATGCGTAGCGGGTCAAATCAAGTGCTTCGTGAACGCCCTGCACCACTTCGCCATTGATCTGTGTTTCCACAACCGAGCGCGAGTAAAACGGTGCATCGAGCATTGGTTTGACCTGTCTTGGCGTGGTGCCAAGGTCTGCGCGCGTGTTCCGGCGCAGCGCCCACAGGGTGCGCTTAAAGGGCGTGATCGGCGGGGCGTGGATGGGTTGGGCTGTTCCATCTGGGGCAAAGGCGATGGCGGCTTCAAGCGTTGATCCATCCTTGCGATTTGCATCGTAAAAACAGGTGGCCCCAGCAGGTGTTGGATAGCGCGCCCATGTCCATGTTTTGAAATCAGTCTCTAGGGGCCGCGTGCCATAGTTTGCGTCGAAATATCCATGCCCGTCAAACTGCCAGCCCTTGGCCTCAAGCGCGACTGAGATGTGTGCGGTGGGCGCAAAGGGGCGCCAGATGTGTCCGCCATCTGGTGTAAGCGGCAATTCGACGGAAGTGATCGCCGATGGGGTCAGCGTTATCTGGCCGCGCATCCGCGAGATCAGCGGCAGGGAGGAAACCTCGTTAATGTCGATGATCAATTGGCCGCCGTTCCAGCGCATGGAGGACGGGCCGACCTGCAAACTATCTTGCGATTGACGTAGAGCGCTGGCGCCGCGGTCTGTCATTGCAAACCTGCCGCCGGGGCCATAGGTCGCCACGTTAATGCAGCAATGATCGGCGGGGGCGTCGCGCCCGGACCACGCGTACCACGGTGAAAAGACCGACCCTATGAAACCGATGATGGAGACGGCGCGGGTGCCATCGTCGCTGACCCCGTCGACGTACCACCATGCGTAGCCGCCCGGCGGGACGTCGAGGTCGAAGACAGGTCGCTTAGAATCGCCTCGACTGCGTGCCGGGCGGAGAGGGTCGCCATCGGCAGACCCGGCCCCGGATGTACGCCGCCGCCCGTCAGATACAATCCCCGCACCGACGTGCGTGCAGTCGGGCGTTTGAACGCCGCCAGCATCCCGTGTGGGGATCGCCCGTAAAGCGCGCCCCGTGAGCCCGGAAACAGGCTGTTGAAGTCGGTCGGCAGTGTCACCGTGTCTGGCCCCGGAAGCGGTGAGAAAGTCAGCCCGAAGCGGCCCAAGCGTTCGAGGATGCGGGTGTGACATGACGTTCTCTCTTTCTCATCTTGGGCAGGGTCTGGGATGTTTTCCGTAGGGATCGGCAGGCTGTTGAGGATGATCTCAAAGCGTTCGAGCCCTTTGGGTCTGTGCGCGCCAAAACGGTCCTGCGCGCAGACGTAAAGTGTTGGATCGCTTTGCATTTTTCCGTGTGACAGGGGTATGTATTCGGTTTGCGGATCATCCCCAAAGAACACATTATGTGCGGACAGATCCACGCCTTCAGGCAGGGCGGCAAAACTCATGACAGATGCGGACAGGCTGCGCGGTTGGGTGGCATGCGGCGCGACCGCGGATTGGGCAGCGGCCCCTAGATTACCATCACATAATGCGGCGGGATCACCGTTGAACAGGACGGCATCCGCAGCAATGCGCGCGTCTTTTGTATGCACGGCGATGGCGGTGCCATTTGTCGTTTCAATCTGGGTGACATGGGTGTCGTATTGGAATGTTGCGCCAAATGATGCGGCACATTTGGCGATGCTGCGGGCGAGTTGGTTCATGCCGCCTTTCACATGCCAAACACCGCGGCTTTCAGCATGCCAAATCAGCGCAAGCAGCGCGGGAGAGGCAGCAGGCAAGCCGCCCACATAGGTCGCATAGCGGGCAAAAAGCTGGGCCAATCTTGGGTCGGTAAACTGTCGGTATAGCGTCTGTGCGAGGCTTAGGTGCGGCGCCATTGCAGGAATGAGGCGCGGGTCTTGGGCCACACGCCGGGTCAGGGTGGCGCGGGATGGAACGGGGGCCTGCATCATCGGCAGATCAAATGCGTTGAACAATGTAGCCGCGCGATCCGAGAACGCGGAAAACTCCGATGCGGCGCGCGCCCCAAACGCTGCGTGGACATTCGCGCGGCTGGCGTCCGCATCCTGCATCAGATCAAGCTGCGTTGCGTCCGGCCAGAAATGCCGCGCCAGAATGGGCTGTTCGAGCAGCGTCACATGATCGGCAAGCCGCATGCCAACGTCCGCAAACAATGCTTCAAAAACGGGTTTCATTGTCAGCACCGTGGGTCCGGCATCAACCGGACCTGCGATGCTCGGTGTGGTGCGCATTTTACCGCCGGGTGCGCTGTGGCGTTCCAGAACCGTGACACACAGGCTCTGATGTGCAAGGCGCAATGCCGCCGCCAGACCGCCAATACCAGCACCGACAATAACCACATGTGGGGCTGATTTGGGCATAGAGCAGCGTCCTTTTTCAAAGCTATGGATTGACAGAAGGATCGGATGTGTCCAGTTTAGTTTACAATATTGATGTAATAATGATAGTACATTTGCGCGATGGGGGATAAGTAATGGATTTTGCGGGTCGGATCGAAAATGCAATATCAGGGGCCATCCGTCAGGGGCAGGCGGCGCCGTCCCCCGGAAAGCTGGCCTCGGCGTTGCATTATACGGTCAGTCCGGGCGGCGCGCGGATCAGACCGACAATATTGCTGAGCGTTGCTGCGGCCTGCGGTGATGATAATCCGAAACTGGCCGATGCGGCTTGTGCAGCGCTTGAGCTGATCCATTGCGCTTCTTTGGTCCATGACGATCTGCCCTGTTTCGACGATGCAGACACCCGGCGTGGCAAGCCCGCCGTGCACCGCGCGTTTGGTGAACCTTTGGCTGTGCTGACAGGTGACAGTTTGATCATCATGGCCTTTTCGGTCCTGACCCAAGCCGCAGCGTTAGACCCCGAGCGCGCCATAAGCTTGCTTGAAGTTTTGGCAGAGCGAACCGGCATGCCCAACGGCATTTGTGCCGGCCAAGGCTGGGAAAGCGAAGATGTTGTGGACCTGTCGGCCTACCACCGCGCCAAGACCGGCGCGCTGTTTATTGCCGCAACCCAGATGGGCGCGATTGCGGCAGGCCAAGACGGCGACCAATGGGACGATCTTGGCGCGCGCATTGGTGAGGCGTTTCAGGTCGCCGATGATCTGCGAGATGCGCTGTATGATGAGGATACATTGGGCAAGCCCGCAGGTCAGGATGATCTGCATGGGCGGCCAAATGCCGTCAACGAATTGGGCGTGCAGGGCGCGATTGAACGCATGAAGGATATTTTGAGCGGGGCGATTTCGTCGATCCCCAAATGCCCCGGCGAGGCGCATCTGGCGCGCATGGTCACTGCGCAGGCCGAAATGCTGACGCCGATCAAATGGCGCGCGGGGCAGGCCAGTCACATTCCCGGTGAATAGATGACAGATGCACCTGCGGATATGTCTGTGGTGCGAGGCCGTCGCTTTGCCGGGTGGACATCGCGGGTGATCGCATCGCGGCGTTTTCAAAAATGGGCGGCAAAGTCATTTCTAACGCGGCGGTTGGTGCGGCGCGAGGGCGAGGCGCTTTTTGATCTGCTGTCGGGGTTTTGCCAGTCGCAGGTATTGATGGCTTTGGTTCAGTTCGACATTCCGGCCATCTTGCTGAATGCACCTTTGACGCGTGATCAATTGGCGGCGCGGAGTGGGGTGCCAATTGACCGAATGGTGATTTTACTGCGTGCCGCGACTGCGCTGAAATTGGTAAAGCCCAAGCGTGGCGGTAAGGTTGGCCTGACGCGGAAAGGTGCTGCTTTGGTTGGCGTGCCGGGGCTGGCAGCGATGATCAAGCACCACGATATATTGTACCGCGACCTTGCCGATCCGGCGGCGTTTTTTCGCGGTGAGACGAAAACGGAGCTGGCGGGCTTCTGGCCGTATGTTTTTGGCGGCGATATGCAGCCAGAGGTAGCTGCTACCTATACTGAGTTGATGGCGCAAAGTCAGGTTTTGGTGGCCGAAGACACCCTGCGCAGTGTTGATTTTTCTGGTGTTGAAACACTGCTGGATGTAGGGGGGGGATCAGGTGCGTTTCTGGAGCAGGTCAGTCGTGTTTATCCCAAGCTGACCCTAATGCTGTTTGATCTGCCTGATGTTGCGCCCTTTGCCGCCGCTAGATTTGCGCAGGCCGGAATCAAAGCGCGCGCGCAGATAGAATGTGGATCGTTCAAAGACGCGCCTGTGCCAAGCGGGGCTGATGCGATCAGCCTTGTGCGGGTTTTTTATGATCATAGTGACGCAACTGTGGCTGCATTGTTGACCAAGTGTTTTGATGCGTTACCGGGTGGTGGGCGTTTGATTATTTCAGAGCCAATGTCGGGTGGTGATGCGCCTGAAACTGCGGGGGATGTGTATTTTGCGCTTTATACATTGGCGATGCAAACCGGCAAAACCCGGTCATTTGCAGAAATCAAAGCTCTGTGCGAGGCGGCTGGATTTGAAGTTGGTGCAAGCGCAAAGCCGCTGCGGCCTTTCATCACCCGATGCCTAGAGGCACGCAAGCCCGCCTGACATAATTGTGTCAATATAAGTTGACAGTATAAAATGTACTATCTACCTTACATATAGCGAATACCACCACCCCTGAGTCTTTTGCAGGGAACCAGTGCGCTACAGGAGGGGGACACATTGCATACCACAGCCGTTATTTTGAAAGGCCCCAAAGATCTGTGTCTGGACCAATTGAACATCATCCCGCCGGGTGACGGTGATTTGGTGGTGCGCATCAATCATTCTGGCATTTCCACTGGCACCGAGAAGCTTTTTTGGTCTGGGCAAATGCCGCCGTTTCCCGGCATGGGGTATCCGCTGGTGCCCGGCTATGAGGCATCAGGCGAAGTCATGGAGGCCGGTGCGGGCAGCGCGTTCAATCCCGGCGATACTGTGTTTGTGCCCGGTGCCAATTGTTACGAAGGCGCTTTTGGCCTGTTTGGCGGGGCCGCGCGATTGCTGGTCAGCAAAGAAGAACGTGTGACAAAAATTGATGCGGGTCTCAAGGCCGAAGGTGCGTTGCTGGCGCTGGCCGCGACGGCACGTCATGCGATGGCGGGAGCACATATATCTGTGCCTGATCTGATTGTGGGCCATGGGGTGCTTGGCCGGTTGCTCGCGCGGTTGACGATTGCCGCTGGTGCCCCTGCGCCGACGGTCTGGGAAATTGATCCGGCGCGTCGGATGGGTGCGCAAGGCTATGACGTTATCGACCCCGGTACGGACACGCGCCGCGATTATAAATCTGCCTATGATGCATCCGGTTCTGTGGCGGTTTTGGGCGACTTGATTGGCCGGATTTCCAAGGGCGGCGAAATTGTCTTGGCCGGATTTTACACTGACCCCATCAGCTTTGCCTTTCCGCCCGCCTTTATGAAAGAGGCGCGGTTCAGGATCGCAGCGGAATGGAATGCCGATGACCTGATGGCAACACGCGCGTTGGTCGAAAGCGGGACGCTGAGCCTTGGCGGCCTGATCACACATACAGCAAATTCAGCCGATGCACCGCGGGCTTATGAGACGGCCTTTGGTGATCCATCGTGCCTGAAAATGATGTTAAACTGGAAGGACGCATCGTGAAAGACGAAGTGCCAAACCTCAAAGAATTTGATCAACGTTTACGCGATGAAGCAGCGGTGGAGCCATCGTTGGAAGTGCCCCAAGGGGAACCGACCAGCAAGACCCAAATTATCGCGATCTATGGCAAGGGTGGTATTGGTAAATCATTCACGCTGGCCAACCTCAGCCATATGATGGCTGAACAGGGCAAGCGCGTGCTGCTGATCGGATGTGACCCGAAATCCGACACCACGTCGCTGCTGTTTGGCGGCAAGGCGTGCCCCACGATCATTGAAACCTCTGGCAAGAAAAAGCTGGCGGGTGAAGAAGTGAAGATCGGCGACGTTTGTTTCAAGCGCGGCGGCGTGTTCGCGATGGAATTGGGCGGACCGGAGGTCGGTCGCGGCTGTGGTGGGCGTGGGATCATTCACGGGTTTGAACTGCTTGAAAAGCTGGGGTTCCACGATTGGGACTTTGATTATGTCTTGCTCGATTTTCTGGGCGATGTGGTTTGTGGGGGCTTTGGCCTGCCGATAGCGCGCGACATGGCGCAGAAGGTTATCCTCGTTGCCTCGAACGACTTGCAGTCCCTTTATGTGGCTAACAACGTGTGTTCGGCGGTCGAATATTTCCGTAAATTGGGCGGCAACGTTGGTGTTGCGGGTCTGGTGATCAACAAGGATGACGGCACGGGCGAGGCGGCAGCATTCGCCAAAGCCGTTGATATTCCGGTGCTCGCGGCGATCCCGCAGGACGATGATCTGCGCAAGAAATCCGCGAATTATCAGATTGTTGGCACAAGCAAATCCCAGTGGGGTGACTTGTTCGCTGAATTGGGTGAAGCAGTGGACGTTGCCCCGCCCGTGCGGCCGACGCCGCTTGATCAAGATGGGTTGCTGGGTCTGTTTGACGCCAAAGATACGGGCGGCGATTACACATTGGTGCCTGCCACGGACACAGACATGCGCGGCAAAAATGCCAAACCCAAGGCCAGCCTTGAAGTGGTGTATGACGATGCCTGAGCATACCTCAGAGATCGCGGCTCACGTCGCGCGGATGTTGCAAAACGCGCGCCCGGATCAGATCAAGCGCTTGCTTGACGATGTGCGCCGCACAACATCTGCGGGGGTCTGTCGCGATGGATGATGCTGGCCGTCAGGGATATGAAGTTGGGTTTGACGCGAATGGTGCCGTGCAGATCGTTGACGACAGCGGCACCGCGACACTCACGCAGGCGACCGCGCTGGAAGGCGGATGCACAGCCGGTACGGACGCGATGCAAGTCGCCGCCCGCAAAGCTGGCAAGTCCGAAATTCTTGATCAATACGCGCGCGATTATCCCCAAGGTCCGCACGACAAGCCGCAAAGCATGTGCCCTGCGTTTGGGTCATTGCGTGTTGGATTGCGGATGAAACGCACTGCCACGATCCTGAGTGGATCGGCCTGTTGTGTGTATGGGTTGACCTTTGTGTCGCATTTTTACGGGGCGCGGCGGTCTGTCGGATATGTGCCGTTCAATTCAGAAACCTTGGTTACGGGTAAGCTGTTTGAAGACATTCGTGAGGCGGTACATGACATAGCCGATCCTGAAAAACTGGATTCAATTATTGTCACCAACTTGTGTGTGCCAACCGCGTCAGGGGTGCCGTTGCGGTTGTTGCCACGCGAAATAAACGGCGTGCGCGTCATTGGTATTGATGTGCCGGGGTTTGGTATTCCAACCCATGCCGAGGCCAAGGATGTGCTGGCGGGTGCGATGCTGAATTACGCCCGCAAAGAGATCGAGGCAGGGCCGGTTGCGATGCCCGCCTCAGGAAAATCGGATCGACCAACCGTTAGCCTGCTTGGTGAAATGTTCCCGGCTGATCCTATGGTCATTGGTCAGATGCTTGCGCCTTTAGGTTTAGCAGCTGGGCCTGTGGTGCCTTGTCGTGAATGGCGTGAATTATACGCGGCGCTTGACTGTGGTGCTGTTGCGGCGATCCATCCGTTTTATACTGCGTCCGTGCGCGAGTTTGAGGCCGCGGGTCGGCCTGTTATTGGGTCCGCTCCTGTGGGCCACGATGGCACCGCCACGTGGTTGGCCGCGATTGGAGATGCATTTAATCTGCCCGGCGATCAGGTTGCTGCGGCTCAAAATCAATTCCTGCCGATGATCAAACAGGCGCTGGCCGCGATGCCGATCAAGGGCACGATTACGTTGTCTGGGTATGAAGGCAGTGAATTGCTTGTTGCGCGCCTGTTGATCGAAAGTGGTGCCGATGTCCCTTATGTAGGCACGGCGTGTCCGAAAACGCCTTGGTCTGCTGACGATGCTGCGTGGCTTGAGGCCAAAGGTGTGAAGGTCAAATATCGCGCGTCGCTCGAAGACGATTGCGCGGCGATGGAGGCGATCAAGCCAGACCTTGCGATTGGCACAACACCGGTTGTGCAAAAGGGTAAAGAGCTGGGTATTCCGTCGCTCTATTTTACCAACCTGATTTCCGCGCGACCCTTGA
Organism: Sulfitobacter sp.; assembly: GCA_049645905.1. GTDB lineage: Bacteria > Pseudomonadota > Alphaproteobacteria > Rhodobacterales > Rhodobacteraceae > Sulfitobacter. The sequence continues at coordinate 4,519 of JBARUV010000322.1, read as the reverse complement.
TGGGTCCGGCGGGTGCCGGATCATTGGCGCAGGTTGTGAATGCGGCGATTGGCAACAAGGATCGCATGAGTACCATGCGGGAATTCTTTGAAGGTGTGGGTCATGGGGACACGGCGGGTGTTTGGGAAAAATCACCCAATTTGCAGCCGTCGTTTCGGGCCACGAACCTCAAGAAACTCGAACGTGCGGCTAAGGCTGCCAAAGCATCGGAGATGATCTGATGCTCGTCCAAGATCATGATAGAGCGGGCGGGTATTGGGGGGCGGTCTATGCATTCTGTGCCGTTAAAGGCTTGCAATGTATGATCGACGGCCCGGTGGGATGTGAAAACCTGCCGGTGACATCGGTGTTGCATTACACCGACGCACTGCCACCGCATGAATTGCCCATCGTCGTCACTGGTCTTGGCGAAGAAGAGATGGGATCGGGCACCGAAGAATCGATGAAACGCGCTTGGGGCGTTTTGGACCCGGCCTTGCCAGCGGTTGTTGTGACCGGATCAATCGCCGAGATGATCGGCGGCGGTGTGACGCCGCAAGGCACGAACATTCAACGGTTCTTGCCGCGCACCATTGATGAGGATCAATGGGAATCCGCAGACCGTGCGATGACGTGGATATTCACTGAATTTGGCATGACCAAAGGCCGGATGCCGCCCGAGAAGAAACGTGAAGAGGGTGCCGCCCCGCGCGTTAATATTCTTGGGCCGATGTACGGCACGTTCAATATGCCGTCTGATTTGGCCGAAATTCGGCGTCTGGTCGAAGGCATCGGTGCTGAGATTAACATGGTGATGCCGCTTGGCAGCCACGTCGCTGAAATGCGTGGGCTTGTGAACGCGGATGTGAACATCTGCATGTACCGTGAGTTTGGGCGGGGCCTGTGTGAGGTGCTGAACAAGCCTTACTTGCAAGCGCCGATTGGCATCGACAGCACAACCAAATTCCTGCGCACCTTGGGCGAAATGCTGGACCTCGATCCAGAGCCGTTCATCAGCCAGGAGAAACATTCGACGATCAAACCGGTCTGGGACCTGTGGCGGTCAGTCACGCAAGATTTCTTTGCCACCGCGTCCTTTGCGATTGTGGCAAATGAAACCTACGCGCGTGGCATCCGCAAATATCTTGAGGATGATCTGGGTCTGCCCTGCGCATTTGCTGTCTCGCGGCTGCGCGGTAAAAAAACCGACAACGACGATGTCCGCGCAATGATGCATGAAAAGCGGCCCCTGATCGTCATGGGATCAATCAACGAAAAGATGTATCTGGCCGAGATGAAAGCGGGCTTTGGCCCTGCACCTTCGTTCATTCCCGCGTCCTTTCCCGGTGCCGCGATCCGTCGCGCGACGGGGACGCCCTTTATGGGCTACGCGGGTGCCACGTATTTGCTTCAAGAGGTTTGCAACAGCCTGTTTGACGCCTTGTTCCATATCCTGCCTTTGGCCACGGATATGGATGCAACACCAGCCACGCCGACATCTCTGCGCCGCGATTTTCCGTGGGACAGGGATGCGCAGGCCAGACTGGACGAAATTGTTGCAACACATCCGATCCTGACACGGATTTCCGCCGCCAAGACCCTGCGCGACGCCGCTGAAAAGCGCGCGCTCGAAAACGGGGCCGAACGGGTATTTCTGGAAATTGTCGACGGTCTTCAACCAGCTTTGGGAGGAACCAAATGACTGATTTAACCAACACACCTCAGCGGATGACCAGCGATGCCAAACGGCATTGGTCATCCAAAGGGGAATACTCATTCTATTTTGTGCTGATTTTCTTTGCGGCCTTGCCGATCTGTCTGATCCGCTGGGTGTTCACGGCGATCAAAGAGACAAAGTTACCGCAAAAAGACCCGGTTCAGTGGGCCTGGAGCGAAGCACAAACCATCACGCCCCGCATCTTTTGGGCGTAAGTTAACGGCCCCTAGTGTTTGGGGGTTTTAGAAATCCGTTTTCCTTCGGGGAGGCAGATTAGGGCAGGGGATGAGCCTCTGTCGTAACCCAGTCGCGGGGGGTGCGCGGCGTCAGTACATATTTTCAGGAGAAAAAAATGGCTGATAAAACTGACCTAAGTTTCACAGGTCTGACAGACGAGCAAGCGCAAGAGCTGCACTCAGTCTACATGAGCGGGTTCGCGATCTTTACGATCATTGCCGTCGTCGCTCACGTTCTGACGTACATCAAACTGCCCTGGTTCGCCTGGGGCTAAGGAGAAAACAACATGGCACAGTTCTACAAGATCTGGCTGATTTTCGACCCCCGTCGCGTTTTCGTGGCGCAGGGTGTGTTTCTCTTTTTGCTGGCGGTGATGATTCACCTCGTTCTGCTCAGCAACCCAGAGACCAACTGGTTAAACCGCGCCTTTGGTGACGCGGCAGTCGCCAGCGAATAAATCGTTAGCGTAAAATAGCTTCGGGCGACGCAGCCGTGCCGCCCGAAGCAAACTTCACATTATTTTTGGAGCGCACAGGCTGCTTTTAGGCGCTGGCGTGAATGGGAGAAAGAAGATGGCACTGCTCAGCTTCGAAAGGAAATACCGGGTCCGAGGTGGGACTTTGGTCGGTGGCGATCTATTCGATTTCTGGGTCGGCCCCTTCTATGTTGGATTTTTCGGTGTCACGACGATCTTTTTCGCCGCACTTGGCACGATTATGATTTTGTATGGTGCGTCACTGGGGGACACATGGAACCCGTGGTTGATTTCGATCAATCCACCCGCGCTCGAGGTTGGACTTGGTGCCGCACCGCTGGCCGAAGGTGGTCTGTGGCAGATCATCACAATCTGCGCCACGTTTTCGTTTCTAAGCTGGATGATGCGCGAGGTCGAAATTGCCCGAAAGTTGGGGATTGGATACCACGTTCCTTTTGCTTTTAGCATCGCAATCTTGGCCTATGTCACGCTGGTGATTATCCGTCCCGTCTTGTTGGGCGCTTGGGGGCATGGGTTTCCTTACGGTATCTGGAGCCACCTCGATTGGGTCAATAACGTTGGATATGCCTATGGCAACTTCCACTACAACCCGGCGCATATGATCGCGATTTCGTTCTTTTTTACCACCTGTTTTGCGCTGTCGCTGCATGGATCGCTGGTGTTGTCAGCGGTCAATCCGGGCAAGGGCAAGACCATCGCCACACCGGACCACGAGGATACTTATTTCCGTGATTTGATCGGCTATTCGATCGGGCCATTGGGCATCCACCGTCTGGGTCTGTTTCTGGCGCTTATGGCGGTGATCTGGAGCGCAATCTGTATCGTTATCTCCGGCACAATCTGGTTCGACAGCTGGTCAAGCTGGTGGGACTGGTATGCTGAATTGCCCTGGTGGGCGGATCTGTAGGAAAGGTAGAAAGACATGGCTGAATATCAAAATATCTTCACGCAGGTTCAGGTTCAGGGGCCGCCAGAATTGGGGATGGACCCGACCGGTTCCATCGCGCGAGAACGCACGAAATCGGTTGGTTTTTCCAAGCTGCTGGGCACGTTTGGTAACGCCCAACTTGGACCAGTTCATCTCGGTACATTTGGGGTGGTTTCGCTGGCATCTGGCTTTATCTGGTTCTTCATCATCGGGATGAACTTCTGGGCACAGGTCGACTATTCACCGGCACTGTTTTTGCGGGAATTGTTCTGGCTCTCGCTTGAGCCACCTGCCGAGGAATATGGGCTGGGCATGGCCCCACTTAATGAAGGCGGGTGGTTTTTGATTGCCGGCTTTTTCTTTGCAGTTTCGTTGATTTGCTGGTGGATACGTACCTACTTGAGGGCTGAAGAATTGGGCATGGGCAAACATGTTTCTTGGGCCTTTGCATCCGCACTTTGGTTGGTTTTTGTGCTGGGTTTCTTCCGTCCCATCCTGATGGGATCATGGTCAGAGGCTGTCCCATATGGCGTGTTCTCGCACCTTGATTGGACGAACCTGTTTTCGCTGACCTATGGCAACCTTTTCTACAATCCCTTCCATGCGCTCTCTATTGTGTTCCTCTATGGTTCCGCCCTGCTGTTTGCGATGCACGGTGCGACCATTCTGGCGGTCAGCCGCTTTGGCGGTGAACGCGAGATCGAACAGATCGTGGATCGCGGCACAGCGTCTGAACGCGCCGCCCTCTTCTGGCGCTGGACGATGGGTTTCAACGCCACGATGGAGGGTATCCACCGGTGGGCATGGTGGTGCGCGGTGCTGACAACACTTGTCGGTGGCATCGGTATCTTGCTGACAGGCACCGTTGTGGACAACTGGTTTGTCTGGGCACAAGAGCACGGCTATGCGCCTCTTGACCCATAAAGCCACCTGAGAAAAAGGAATTTAATCATGAGCGACAATAACGACTATCTCAGAACCAACTCGCCAAATAATTTTAGGCTTCGGGCGGATGTTTTGGCGCTGATGCTGAAGGGTGCTGGATATGCCGCGATCTTTTGTCTGGTGATCTGGTTCGGTCTGGCGCTGATTTACGGGATTGGCAAACTGCTTCCCGAAGAATCTCGTGATACGCCAGACCCGACGCCGTTCTCGTTTAACC
>JBARUV010000321.1:0-2540 GCA_049645905.1 Sulfitobacter sp. | reverse complement strand
TTCCGCAAGTTCGAAGGCATTATGCAGCACATGCTGCATGTTGCGGCGGTGATGGAGGCCGAAGGCAATCTGAACGACGCTGAAGTCAAGATCCTGACGCGCTATGCGACCATGCTGACCTACACGTTTCGTGCACTGAGCCTGAAATACCTGTTGGTCGGGCGGGAGACCGGTCGCTTTTTCGGATCGCTCACCATCGACAAGCGCGACAGCGGTTTTCCTGTCACCGAAGAGATCATGACGATGGCAAATGATGCGCAGCAAGCCGTGTCACATCTGGACGGGATGGCATCGGAAGCGGCGCTGAAAGACCAGATGGTGCAGACTATACTGAGCGACCGCAAGGTGCCGACCAAACTGCAATTCGCGCTGTCACAGCGGCTCTATTATGAAGAATTGGTCAAAGGGCAATTGTTCTGGGTGCGCAATGACCCGCAGGCGGAATGGCTGGGGACCGACGCGAACGGGCGGCGCACATTCCGCATCCATTGGGCAACTTACGACTCTCAGGTCAATCTGCCGGTGATCTACCTGATGGAGGTGGAGGATTCTGGCGCTATCGGACTGCCCAAGGACGAACGGCGCTGGCCCGAAGTGCAGGCCCATCTGAGTGCACAGGCGCTGGGCGGGTTGAAATTGGTGACCATCGCACGCGGGTTCGATCAGGATTTTGACGACCTGCACCCCAAACGCTTGCGGCGGTTCCACGTCGGGCCGATGTATTCCCATGCCTATACGCGACAGTCAGGGCCGTTGCGCGACGTGTTGGCAGAGGCCAAAGCGCCGGAGGGGCAGGACTGGGCATTGGTCTGGACCGAAGAAGAGTTGCGCAGTGATCGTGTGATCGAGGAGAAGGCCGGCTGGTTTTCCACGGTGGAACGCGAGGTCTTTGCGCTCGACCCGTTTGGCGGCACGGGACAGGATCTGGGCGCGACCCGCACGGAGCGTAGCATCATCCTGCCACAGCGCCCCTATCAGGTGCTGGAAGAGAAAAACCCTGTCGGATTCGGGTCCGTGCGCAAGTTCGTGGTCAGCCCCAAGGGGCGGGTTTTGCAATATTAGAAGCGTAGGTTTCGCCCGGCCTAAAGGGCGTAGGGCGGGCGAAACCCGCGCACAATGGAGAGATTCATGAGCCAGACAGCAGACGCAATGGAACTCCGCGAGGAGGATATCGAGAAGCATATCGCAGTTGCGCAATCCATTCTGGAGGGGTTCGATCACGCACCGCGCATTGCCACGGCAAAGGTGGGTGAAGTCGCGCAGGAGATATCGGCGGGTATCGGCACGCGGCGGCGGTTTCGCTCCACGACCCCCGGTCTGGTGACCAAGCGGCGCGCGCCGACGGGTGCGGTGCAGTTGATGGCGCGGGTCGAGGGGGCGGATGCGGATGATGCGCTGGTGTCCCCGCTTCAGGCCACAGTGCTGCATGCATTGCGCCGGGCGATGGCAATCGCGCTGGCGGTGGCCGAAAACGTGGCAGAACAGTCGGGCCTTGGCGATCTGAAACGCGCCAATCTTGAGGGGTCGCTGCCCGCTGCGCGGAAATCGGAATTTGAGGAACTGCTGGCGGCAGAGGCGCTTGTCACGCTCTATGTTTTTGGCAATGCCTGCGCCTATTTGATGTCATCGCACCTGACGGAAACCACGGTCGAGGTCGGCGAGGTGGACGAGGTGCTGACCGACAATGGCCAGACCGCACTGCACGGTGTGTTGTGGGAATTGGATCAGGACATTGCTGTTCATGGCAAGGACGACGCGCATTTGGTGGCGACGGTTGCGGCATTTGCCGAGGCCCTGATGGAAAAGGTCGGCGCGCGGGCGCAAACAGCCCCCCGGCTTGAGGCGTTCAAGTCCGCCGCGTGGCGGGTCGAGGCGGATGATTTCACCGTGCGGGGATTTTCGCCCGCGTCCAAGGCGAAATCCACCAAACTGACGATGACATTCAAGAAACCCAACGAGGTGGTGGGCAACCACATCGCCAAATACCAGTCGATGAAGCTGGCCAAGATGTTGATGGCCTATGATTTCGACCGCCGTTTGAACCCGTTTGCGGAACTGGGCGGATTCATCTTTACCTTTATGGGGGACGGCGCGCCGGGGACGGGGAAAACCACGCTGATCCAGATGATGGCGGGGCTGGTTTCGGAATACTGCGGCGTTGCGGGCTATCCGTTTCGCTATCAGAACCTGAGCACGGACAACATCGACAGCTATCAAGGCAAGTCGGGCCAGAACGCCAAGGCGTTTATCAACAACATCATTGACCCTTCGGTGATCGGCTTTGGCACGATTGACGACATTGACCAGCTTGCGGGCAAGCGCGGCGATCGGCAATCAAGCGCGGGGCAGTTGGAGATTACCGCCGTGCTGATGGAGAGTTTTGCGGGGGCCAATACCGTGGTGCGCGGGAATTGCACGTTCGGGATGTTCTCCAACTATCCGGAGAATGTGGACGATGCCCTGCGTCAACGGGCGGGCGCGCGGTTTCTTGTGGACGGGCCGCAGACGCGGGATGATTACGTCGATATCCTGTATTTGCT
>JBARUV010000320.1:0-3366 GCA_049645905.1 Sulfitobacter sp. | reverse complement strand
CGTCGAGCTCCAGATGTGTGTCATGGGCTTTCTTGATAAGCGTCAGCGTTACCTCGTCCTGTACGGCCAAAGGCCCGACCGGCATTCCGACGCGCCACGACGCGCGTTCGACCGCCGCCGCTGGCATACCGTCCTGGAGAAGCGCCTGTCCTTCATCGAGATAGGTCGAGAAGACCCGGCTGGTGAAGAAGCCACGGCTGTCGTTGACGACAATCGGGATCTTGCCGATCTGCTGGCAGTAATCGTAGGCTTTGCGGGTGGTCTCTTCACTGGTCTTTTCGCCGTTGATCAGTTCGACAAGCTGCATTTTGTCAACCGGTGAGAAGAAGTGGATACCGATAAACCTTTCAGGCTCGGGGCAGCTTTGTGCAAGGATCGAGATCGGCAAGGTCGAGGTATTGGACCCGTAGATGCCGTTTTCGCCCAGCTTGGCAAAGGTTTCCGGGATGACCTTTTCTTTCAGCCCGATATCCTCGAACACCGCTTCGACGATGATATCGACACCGTCATAGTCATCCTGATCGGTTGGGCGGATCAGGTCGAGCAGTGCCTCTGCCTTGGCGTCACCTATCTTGCCACGCTTGATCGCCTTTTCACAGAGCGCCGCTGAATAAGCCTTGCCCTTTTCGGCACTGGCAATCTCGACATCCTTCAGCGCGACGGGCAATCGCGACGACGCATGAGCGTGAGCAATGCCCGCGCCCATCATCCCGGCACCCAGAACGGCCGAGCTTTTTGCTGCCCAGCGATCGCCTGCTGGGCGATAGGTGCCGCCTTTGATGGCTTGCATGCCGATAAAGAAAGTGCTGATCGCCGCCTTGGCTTCGGGCGAGGCGACGAGCGAGCAAAAACCGCGGCTTTCGGCCATGAGCGCGGCATCGAAACCCATACGCTGTGAATTGACGGCAATATCGATAATCTTTGCCGGCGCGGGTGACCGGCCCCGGGTCTTGTTGATCAGCATCGTCGGCGCCATGCCGGCAATTGTGCGGTTGGTGCGGGTTTCGCTGCCACCGTCCGGATATTTGAAGCCCTTTTTGTCCCAGGGTTGGGCATGGGCTTCGGGATTTGCCTTGATCCATTCCTTGGCTGCCGGAACCAGCGCCTCGGGGCTATCGACAAGTGCGTCAATCAAACCATACTCCTTGGCTGCGGCTGCCTTGAAGACTCGGCCTTCGGCAACAAGCGGCAGAGCCTTTTCCAGACCGAGCAGCGCCACCGTGCGCACCACGCCTCCGGCAGCGGGGAGAAGGCCCAAAGTCACTTCGGGCAGGGAAACGACGGCCTGAGGCGATGCGATGCGGTAATTGCACCCAAGGCAGATTTCAAGTCCGCCACCCATTGCCGCGCCATTGATCGCCGCGACAACCGGCACCGGCAGCTTCTCCAGTCGACGGAGCATGCCTTTGTTCTTGGTGAGGAAATTGAGGTACTCTTCAGTCACTTTGGTGACAGCGAGAATCTCATTCAGATCGCCACCGGCAAAGAATGTCTTTTTAGCCGAGGCAAAGATAACACCTGTCAGGTCGGCTTCACCTTCAAGCCGGGCGACCGTTGTCTCCATCAAATCCATATAGACGGTGCCCATGGTATTGGCAGATTGCCCGTCCATATCCATGGTCACGGTCACAATGCCGTCGGCGTCCTTGTCGTATTGAAAACCCATCGTTCAAACCCTTTCGATGATTGAGGCGATGCCCATGCCGCCGCCGACACACATGCAGATCAGCGCGCGTTTCAGGTTGCGGCGCTCCAGTTCATCCAGCATCGTGCTGACCAGCATGCCGCCGGTCGCACCAAGCGGATGGCCCATGGCAATCGCCCCGCCAACGACGTTGAGCTTTTCATCCGGCACATCGAGGTCGCGCTGCAGGCGCAGAACCACCGAGGCAAAGGCTTCGTTGATTTCAACGAGGTCGATATCGTCGATGGTCATACCCGCCTTGGCGAGCGCCTTTTTCGAGGCGGGGCCGGGCCCTGTAAGCATAATGGTCGGGTCCGTTGATGTCAGTGCCAGCGACACTACACGTCCGCGCGGCGTGAGGTTCAGGTCTTTGCCAGCCTGTTCCGACCCAAGCATGACCAGAGATGCCCCATCGACAATCCCCGAAGAATTGCCGGGCGTGTGGACGTGATTGATCCGCTCGACCTCAGCATATTTCGACAGGGCGATATTATCGAAACCAAAGGCACCCATCTTGGCAAAGCTCGACGGGAGCGACGCGAGGGTCTGCATGTCGGTGTTGGGTTTGATGAAATCGTCACGCTCAAGGATCATGAAACCGTTTTCGTCACGCACCGGCACGACCGAACGGTCAAACCAACCGGCATCCCGCGCGGCGGCAGCTTTCTTCTGCGAATTGACCGCAACCAGATCAACGTCGTCGCGGTTCCAGCCTTCGAGCGTAGCAATCAGATCCGCGCCAATGCCCTGCGGGACAAAACCGGTTTGAATCACCGTCTCGGGGTCTTCGGCCATCGGGCCGCCGCCTGCGTCGATCGGCACGCGGCTCATGCTTTCATATCCGCCCGCGCAGACCAGATCTTCCCAGCCGGATGCAACTTTTGCTGCAGCGATGTTGAACGTATCGAGCCCGGAAGCGCAGAAGCGGTTTAGCTGAGCGCCGGAGACTTTTTCGTCCCAACCAGCCTTTTGAAGCGCGATCTTGGGCAGGACAGAGCCTTGTTCCATCATCGGGCTGGCGCAGCCCATGATCAGATCATCAACACGGCTCGTGTCGAGGTCATGGCGCTTTTGCATTTCGCTCAGCAGCGTTGTGACCAGATTGATCGGCTTGACCTCGTTGAGGCCGCCGTTGGGCTTGCCTTTGGAACGGGGGGTTCTGATTGCATCGTAGATATAGGCGGCTTCGGCCATCTTATCCTCCAGTTTGAAACACGAGATCAACATTTGCGGGGAGAGCCTTTCGTAAGGCTCCGATTATACGCGGCAGCCCCCAGCAAGAGGGACTTTAGGAAATTATTGGAGTCCTCCCAGACGATTCCCTTCGGGACGAGCCCGAATTTCAATGGAGGCTAACCCAATCCGGCATGCCGTTAAATCAGTGTTTTACTTGAACGCTTGGTCGGACAAAGGCAGGCGATCGTTGCTAGCGCAAAAACGCGGCTCTTGTAGGAGAAAGCTCCATGCATTCGAAAGTCTGCGCTGTGTGAAAACGTCTTGATGCGATTGGTCTCTTATCGTCGTAAATGCGCGGTGCGGTCGAACATCTTGCTAACTTTGACTAGCCTCAACAGCCGTCATGCTTTGCGCCGATCATCCAGACCAAGCCCGCGACCAATGATTTCCTTCATGATTTCTGAGGTTCCGGCAAAGATGCGGCTGACACGGGCATCAACGTAATG
>JBARUV010000319.1:0-2418 GCA_049645905.1 Sulfitobacter sp. | reverse complement strand
ATCCTGTTCGCAGGTGTTGATCTGGGAAGACTGGACGCGGTCGATTACATATTTGCCTAGGGTCGGTCGTCATAACAAATAGGATATCAGGATGATTTGAATTTGGAGACTCTGGTTCGTTTTTGTGATTGATTATGGTTACCATAATAACGTCGAAATCAGGCTCTAAAGGCATGTGTGAAAATAAGGTTTCATCTTAAGAAGACCGCTCATGCCGCAATTCGATGCAGAAAAGAATCCTATGTCCGAAGCTCGCACCACCACACCACAGAGCCCCGCCCTTGCCCGTGTCGCCAAGGGTGACCTCTGTGCAGGTTGTGGTGCCTGCGCAGCGCTGGCACCGGACAAAGTGGCGATGGCCGTAGCCGAACCGGGGTTTTTACGCCCGATACAATCGGCCCCACTGAGCATGCAGGAAGAGAATGGGATCAGCGCTGTCTGCCCCGGTCTAAGCCAAACAGTTGAGGCGCAAGGGCGGCGTAATCCAGTACTTTGGGGGCCTTACGTAGAGGTAATGACAGGCCATGCAACCAACGAGAGTATTCGCTTTGCCGGTGCTTCGGGGGGAGGGCTGTCGGCGGTGCTGCTGCATCTTATTGACAGTGGTGCCGTGGATGCAGTGGTGCAGACCACAGCTTCGGCTAAGTTACCGATCGGCAATGCCTCCGTAATCACCATGAACAAAAAGAGCATCACAGCAGCAGCAGGCTCACGCTATGCGCCGTCTGCCCCGCTGGAAGGGATCAACGCTCAGATTGCGGCATACAAGGCCAATGGAACGCGTTACGCCTTCGTAGGCAAACCCTGCGATGCAGCGGCGATGCGTGCGATGTGCACGCGCGATCCTGAAGTTGCTGCCACCTTTCCGGTGATATTGTCATTTTTCTGCGCTGGCGTTCCATCCCATGAGGGTGGCAGGGAAGTGCTGGCCAAGCTCGGGACCACACTAAACCAAACCGCGAAATTCCGCTTTCGTGGCAACGGCTGGCCTGGTCAGGCCACTGCGATTGCACGAGACGGAACGGAGCGGTCAATGAGCTATCATGACAGCTGGGGAGGGATCCTGTCGCGCCATGTGCAAATGCGGTGCAAACTATGTGCAGATGGGACCGGCACAGCTGCTGATATTGTTTGTGCGGACGCTTGGGAAAGTGACCCGGACGGCTACCCCCTTTTCGATGAAGCGCCTGGCGTTAGCCTGATCATGGCACGCACCGACATAGGCGCGCGGCTGGTCGCAGAGGCGCGCACGGAGGGCCGGATCAAAACGCAGGTCTTTGATATCTCCGGTCTATCATCAATTCAGGTCGGTCAGCGCGACCGGCGCCGTGCGCTGTTAGCCCGGTTGATCGGACGACGTATCACTGGCAAACCAATCCCGGAGTACAAAGGGCTACAAATCCTCGCAGCGGCTCGACAAAACACGATCAAGCGCAACCTTAGGAATTTTCTGGGAACCCTTCGCCGCACACTATGGGCCAAAAATCTCTGACACCCAAGAGGACATCCATGACCCAACGCCCTTTTCGTATCTGCCTGATCCTGCACTCCACCCGTTCCGATAATCTTGGGGTGGGTGCCTTGACCGTATCCGAGGTCGAGATCATCCGCGACATCGCCCGTGATATCGGGCGCGATATTCAGATTACCGCCATGGACTGGAAAGATGCCCGCGACAGTTATGTCACCGGGGATGATGTGACCGTGCGCGATCTGGATGGCAAGGTGATGCTGAACCCGCGCGGATTCTTTTCCATTGCCCGGCACGCAGACTTGATGATCGATATTGGGGGCGGCGACAGTTTCACGGACATCTATGGAGGGCGTCGTTTGCGCCGGACGTTCATCCTAAAATACCTTACCCACATCGCAGGTACGCCTTTAGTGCTGGCCCCGCAAACGGTGGGGCCCTTCACCAAAGGCTGGGCAAAACTACTGGCACGCATTTCCATGCGCCTGTCACGGCTTGTTGCCAGCCGAGACCAAATGTCAACCAAAGCGGCCCGTGACCTAGGTAGGGATGATGTCATCGAAGCCTGCGATGTGGCCATGCGCCTGCCCTACAAGCAGCCCCCTAACCGCACTGGTGGGCCAGTAAAGGTCGGTATCAATGTGTCAGGCCTGCTGATGGGCGGCGGCTATACCGGCAAAAACGAATTCGGCCTGCAGATGGATTACCCTGCCCTGATCAAGGGCCTGATCACCTATTTCCAAACCCAAGACGGATGTGAGGTTCACTTAGTATCCCATGTCATCGTACGCTCTGGTCCGATGGTGGGCGAAGATGATTTCCGGGCCAGCCAGAAACTATATGAGGAATTCCCCGGCACCGTTTTGGCTCCGGCCTTCAATTCCCCTTCTGAAGCCAAAAGCTATATCGCAGGGATGGATTTCTTCATGGGTGCGCGAATGCATGCC
>JBARUV010000318.1:0-20278 GCA_049645905.1 Sulfitobacter sp. | reverse complement strand
CACGCCTGTGATGCAGACCACCCGCCCCCCGGGGCAGTACTTGCCAGATAGCCTAAGCGGTGGCGCGATACGGGGCAACGTTCTTTTGCGAGAGGTCGCTCGACGCGCAGTTCAGCGCTCTTTAAGTCAGCGCCGCACCACGGGAGGTATGACGCATGACCGACACATCACCCCTAACGGGCCAGTTTTATTGCGACGCGCTGCAGTATTCAGTGTCAGGCAAACCAATGGTCAAGGCACAATGCCATTGTCGGGAATGCCAGTATATCTCTGGCGGCGGGCCGAACTTTTTCATGGTTTTCCCGGTTTCGGGTTTCAGATGGACCAAAGACCGGCCCCAAAAATTCACTCGAAATGATCTCGATCACCCTGTCACGAAGTGCTTTTGCGCCACCTGCGGCACGCATATCACCACTGAATTGCCGGATGGTGAACGTGTGGTGATCAATGTCGGCACTCTGGCTTACCCCGGTGCCTTTGGCGGGCCAAGGGCTGCGATCTATACCATCGACCAGCAACTTTTTCATTTGATCCCGGATGGTATCCCGACATTCAAGCGCCTGTCCTGACGCGCAAAGGGTGCGTTCGGGATCATCCAGCGATCCCTTAGGGCTTTCCCCTCCGGCCTGATCTGCTACATCCTGCGGTGCACGCAAAAGTAAAAGGCCCCGCGATCATGGCAGACCGTTTCCGCATCACCCTTGGCCAATTGAATCCTACGGTTGGCGATCTCGCTGGCAATGCCGCCCTTGCGCGGCAGGCCTGGGAGGCGGGCAAAGCGGCGGGTGCGGATCTGGTCGCGCTGCCGGAGATGTTCATCACCGGATACAACGCGCAAGATCTTGTGATGAAACACGCGTTTCAGCTGGACGTGATGACGCATATCAATGCGTTGGCGGCGGAATGCGCCGATGGACCGACCCTGGCCATCGGGGCGCCATGGGCGGAAGGGACAGAGTTGTTCAACGCCTACCTGATCCTCAGGAAAGGCAAGATCATCAGCCGCGTCCTGAAACACGAACTGCCGAACGAGACCGTCTTTGACGAAGTCCGCATCTTTGACAGCGGCCCCTTGGGAGGCCCCTATTCAGTGGGCAATACCCGCATCGGCTCCCCTATTTGCGAGGACGCGTGGCACCCGGATGTTTCCGAAACACTGGCCGAAACGGGCGCGGAATTCCTGTTGGTGCCGAATGGGTCGCCGTATTATCGCGACAAGATGGAAACGCGGCTGAACAATATGGTTGCCCGTGTGGTCGAAACCGGTCTGCCGCTGATCTACCTCAATATGGTGGGCGGACAGGACGATCAGGTCTTTGACGGTGCATCTTTCGCCCTCAATCCGGGCGGCGAACTGGCAATGCAGATGCCCGCATTCGACGCGCTGATCCACCACGTCGATCTGGAACGCGGGGACCAAGGCTGGCGCGTGGTTCCACAGCCATTGGCCGCGATCCCGCACCCGTTGGAGGCCGATTACCACGTGATGGTGCAAGGCCTTCGAGATTATATGCACAAGACAGGCTTCAAAAAGGTGCTGCTGGGTCTGTCAGGCGGCATCGATTCCGCGATTGTCGCGACAATCGCGGTGGATGCGCTGGGGCCTGACAACGTCCGCTGTGTAATGCTCCCGTCCGAGTACACATCTCAGGCATCACTGGAAGATGCCGAGGCCGTCGCCAAAGCATTGGGCTGCCGCTACGATTATGTCCCGATCAGCGAAGGCCGCCAAGCGATCACCAACACCCTTGCCCCCCTGTTCGAGGGCGCCAAACCGGACCTCACCGAGGAAAACATTCAATCCCGCCTGCGCGGCCTGCTCCTGATGGCGCTGTCCAATAAATTTGGCGAAATGCTGATGACAACGGGCAACAAATCCGAAGTGGCCGTGGGCTATGCAACGATCTATGGCGACATGTCGGGCGGCTATAACCCGATCAAAGATATGTACAAAACGAGGGTGTTCGAAACCTGTCGCTGGCGCAACGAAAACCACCGCAACTGGATGATGGGGCCTGCGGGGACGATGATACCTGAAACGATCATCACCAAACCGCCAACGGCCGAATTGCGTGAAGACCAAAAAGACAGCGACAGCCTGCCTGATTATCCGGATCTGGACGCGATGCTGGACATTCTGGTCGATCAGAACGGCTCCATCGCCGATTGTGTCGCCGCCGGATTTGATCGCGATGTCGCAAAGAAGGTGGAACATCTGATCTATATATCGGAATACAAACGCTTCCAGTCCGCCCCCGGGCCCCGCCTGACCAAAGGCGCATTCTGGCTGGACCGCCGGTATCCGCTTGTGAATCGCTGGCGCGATCCGTCCTAGTCGGGGGACAACGGATGGCTGTATGGATCAATGGCGCGACAAAATGCGACCACATATTTATTCAGTCCATGTTCCGGAGAAATGCCGTTATCGACACTCTGGCGCTGGCGAGACTGCCATTTGACTGCGACATCGCCACCGGAAACCGCACGTAGATGTGATTTGAGCCTGCAAGGCCAATCTATCATCAATATCTCATGCGCTTCATGGTCCCTCTTCTGCTTATGCTTCTCGCTGGCCCCGGCCTCGCTTGTGGTCCCGATACCGACTGCAAAGTGGGTGACCGCACCTACCGCATTGCCATGCCCGAAGGATACGACGGCAAAACGCCTGTGGGCGCGCTGGTCTGGTCCCACGGCTACCGGGGGTCGGCGCAGGGTGCGATGCGGAATGGATCGCTGCGGCGTATGGTGTCTGACGCAGGGCTCGCACTGATCGCAGCGCAGGGCATCGACGGCTCATGGAATCTTCCTTATGGTCCGCGGACCTTTGACAGCACCGGCGCAGCGGAATTTGCCTATTTCGATGCCGTGCTTGCGGATGCCGCAAGGCGGTTTACCCTCGACCAAAATCGCATCATTGCAAGCGGCTTTTCTGCAGGCGGCATGATGGTGTGGTACCTTGCCTGTTCACACCCTGACGATTTTGCGGGCTTCATCCCGATGTCAGGCACGTTCTGGATGCAACCTCCTGCCACCTGTGCATCGCCCGCATCATCGATTGTGCACATCCATGGCGACGCCGATAAAACCGTCCCCCTCAAGGGCCGCGCCATTGGTGAAACCCGGCAGGGCGAGGTCGAAGAAGCCCTTTCGATGTATGCAAAATTCGGCGGATTCGGCCCGCCCATAGCCTCACAGACATCTTCCCTGAAATGCCTGAACCGGGAAAATACCAACGAAGAGGTGTTGGATTTCTGCATGTTTTCCGGCGGCCATTCCTTCCGGACAGAACACCTGAAGTACGGGATTGATCAGCTGCGCAAGGCGGGCCAGATCTAGCCGCGCGCCCGTCTTGCAGACGATCCGCCGGGGCGCAAAAACTATGCCTTTGCCCAATCAGAGAAATATCTGTTACGTGATGACCGCGCCTTCCTCAAACTGGTCTCGGCCAACCCACGGAGAAACCACATGATCGCCGTCATCTTCGAAGTTACTCCCGCAGAGGGTCGCAAAGACGAGTACCTCGATATCGCCGCAACCATGCGCCCGATGGTGGAGGCGGTTGAGGGGTTCATATCGGTAGAACGTTTCCAAAGCCTGACCAATCCGGACAAGATCCTGTCGCTGTCATTTTTCGAGGACGAGGCGGCTATCGCCCGTTGGCGCACGCTGTCAGCACACCGTGGCGCGCAGTCAAAGGGACGCGGCGGGGTCTTCAGCGACTACCATCTGCGCATCGCCCATGTGATCCGCGACTACGGCATGTTCGACCGCGACCAAGCCCCCGAGGACAGCCGCGCCGCGCATACTGAAAAGATGTAAGTACAGTACCGACATGTGGCAGAACCACTTAAACGATTTCACCTGCATCCAGTCGGATCAACCAAGTGTCGGCGTCCCGTAACACGGCGTCCCGCCGCTCAACGTCCATCCGGTCCCATGTGCGGTACATATTCCCCATCCGCGCATTGCTTTTAAAACGGTCCCGATGCCGGTCCAGAAAGTGCCAGTAAAGCAGGTTGAACGGGCAGGCCGACTCCCCGGTCTTTGCGCTGACCTTATAGTGGCATCCTTTGCAGTAATCCGACATCCGGTTGATGTAAGCTCCTGAAGATACATAAGGTTTGGACGCAATCACCCCACCGTCGGCAAACTGGCTCATGCCGATTGTGTTGGGGGCTTCGACCCACTCAAAGGCATCGGCATAAACTTCCAGATACCATTCATGCACCGCATAAGGATCGACCCCCGCCAAGAGCGCGAAGTTGCCGGTTATCATCAGCCGTTGGATGTGGTGCGCATAGGCCTGACGTTTGGTCTGATCCACGGCCCGCGACACGCAATTCATCCGCGTCTCGGCCCCCCAATAAAACGCAGGTAACGCTCTGGAATGTTTTAAAACATTCTTCTTGGTGTATTCCGGACCCTCAAGGAAATAGATGCCGCGCACGTATTCGCGCCAGCCCATGATCTGGCGGATGAACCCTTCGGATGAATTGATCGGGGCGTTCCCGTCTTTCCATGCCTTTTCAATCGCCTGACACACTTCCAAGGGGCCAAGCAACCCAAGGTTCAGATAGGTCGAGATGACCGCGTGATAGAGGAAATCCTGACCCTCCAGCATCGCGTCCTGAAAATCCCCGAACCGGGCCAGAGCATTCGCTACGAAATGGTCCAGAGCCTCCAGCGCCTGTTCCCGCGAGGTGGCGAAATGAAACGGCCTCACATCTCCGAAATTGCCGCCATACCGGGCTTCGACCAGCGCCAAGACCTCCGCAACTTCACTATCCGGCTCAAACTGCAAGGGACCCTGCACAGCGATATCCGACCTTGCGGGTTTGCGGTTGTCATGATCGTAGTTCCACTTGTCCCCGGCAGGGCTATCACCGTCCATCAACAAGCCTGTCTTGCGCCGCATGTCTCGATAGAAATACTCCATGCGCAGTGCTTGGCGCCCTTCGGCCCAGCGCTCGAACTCTGCATGACTTGCAATAAAACGGTCATCTGGCATGACGCGTACCTTGACGGGCGCATGTTCCAATTTCTGAATCAACCGCCACTCACCGGGTTCGGTGGCGATAATCTCGTGCGCACCCGTTTCATCTGCGCGGCGCAACAACTCGCCAACAATGGATCCGGCATTTTCGGTATCGTCCAACTGGGTATAGCGCACGTCCCACCCCTCCGCGCGCAAGAGTGTCGCAAACTTGCGCATGGCGGCAAAAACCAGTGCGATTTTCTTGGGGTGGTGGCGCACATATTCAGCCTCGTCCGCGACCTCTGCCATGATCACTATATCGCGCGTCCTGTCGGCGTCCTTCAGCGCCGACAGGTTGGCACTCAACTGGTCGCCCAGAACCAGTACAAGGCGCGCTACCATGGAACTGCTTTGCCTGCCCAATCAAAGAACTGTCCGGTTTGATCAGGCCCCAGATTGTCCATTACCGACAGCAAATTCCGGGCCGCCTCTGCGGGCGCGACCGTTGGGTGCCGGCCCACATATTTTTCGGTAAACGGGGTCGCCACTGTCCCCGGATGCAACGCCACACAAATAGATTGCGGATGGCTGCGGGCCAATTCTATTGCTGCAGTGTGCACGATCTGGTTCACTGCCGCCTTGGCTGCGCGATAGCTGATCCATCCCCCCAGTCTATTGTCCCCGATGGAGCCGACGCGTGCCGAAAGGACTGCGACAAGACAAGGTCTATTCTTATCCATAAGCCTTACCACATGCCGCAAAACCAGCGCTGGCCCCACAGCATTCAGCGCAAACTGGTCCATCATTGCCTTCTGCGTAACCGACTTGATGGTTTTCTCGGGTTCCGCGCCATCAATTTCGAGCGCGCCGGTGGCCACAATTACCCGGTCAAACGGCCCCTCAACCCTGCCCAAAACCGCTTCAACAGACGCTTCATCCGTTAGGTCTAACCCATCACCGGAGCGTGAAATCCCCACAACCTCGTCTGCGCGCAGGGCATAGGCCTGTGCCAATGCAGCGCCGATTCCGCCCGAGGCGCCTATGATCAAAACACGAGCCATCCCCCAGACCTAGAGGAACATCCGCGACCTTCAACTCCTCTTTTCTCCTTTAGATACCTCAGCGCCATATACAGCCGATTGCTAAAACCCCTCTTCCCATTTCAAAAACCTGCATTATAAAAGGGGCCATGACACACGCCGCCCATATGCCGACCCTGCCGCACGCTGATGCGGCCTTGCTGCGTGCCACCCTGCTGCTGCTAACCCGCCTCTGAGCGTGTCCTTCCGGCGCGCCGCTCAGAGGGAGCATCGCGCGCCAAGGAATTTCACAGCAGAACGAAAGATTTACCCATGACAAACGCACCATCCACCGAGCGCACCTCAGGCGCGACCCAAGACCGCGTCTTGATTTTTGACACAACCTTGCGCGACGGCGAACAAAGCCCCGGCGCGACAATGACCCACGCCGAAAAACTGGAAATCGCCCAACTGCTTGACGAAATGGGCGTGGACATTATCGAGGCAGGATTTCCCATCGCCTCCGAAGGCGACTTTGCCGCCGTATCCGAAATTGCCCGCCAGTCAAAAAATGCCGTGATCTGCGGCTTGGCCCGCGCTCAATTGGGCGACATTGACCGCTGTTGGGACGCGGTGAAACACGCCAAACAACCGCGCATTCACACGTTTATCGGCACTTCCGCCCTGCATCGCGCCATTCCGAACCTCACGATGGATGAAATGGCCGATCGCATCCACGACACTGTGACCCATGCGCGCAACCTCTGCGACAATGTGCAATGGTCCCCAATGGATGCGACGCGCACCGAGCTTGATTACCTCTACCGCACCGTGGAAATCGCGATCAAAGCGGGTGCAACCACGATCAACATTCCTGACACCGTCGGTTACACGGCCCCCCGTGAAAGTGCTGATCTGATCCGCAAGTTGCTCGAAAACGTGCCCGGTGCGGATGAGATTGTCTTTGCCACCCATTGTCACAACGACCTCGGTATGGCGACGGCGAACTCCCTTGCTGCGGTTGAGGCTGGTGCACGCCAGATAGAGTGTACGATCAACGGGTTAGGTGAACGCGCTGGCAACACCGCCCTTGAGGAAGTCGTGATGGCCCTCAAGGTGCGCAATGACATCATGCCCTACCGTACCGACATCGACAGCACCAAGATCATGAACATTTCACGCCGCGTCGCCGCAGTCAGCGGCTTTGCTGTGCAGTTCAACAAGGCCATCGTGGGCAAGAACGCCTTTGCCCATGAAAGCGGCATTCACCAGGATGGTATGCTGAAAAACGCAGAGACCTTCGAGATCATGCGCCCCGAAGACGTGGGTCTGTCTGAAACCAACATCGTGATGGGCAAACATTCGGGCCGCGCCGCCCTGCGTTCCAAATTGGAAGAACTGGGCTTCGAGTTGGGCGATAACCAGCTCAAGGACGTTTTCGTGCGGTTCAAAGAACTCGCCGACCGCAAAAAGGAAATCTACGAGGATGACCTGATTGCGCTGATGCGCACGTCTACCGACCCCGAAGAGGATCGTGTGAAGCTGGTGTCCATGCATGTGATTTGCGGAACCGAAGGGCCCAATCAGGCCCGTATGACGCTGAACATTGACGGTCAGGATCACAAGACCGAACAGACAGGTGATGGGCCGGTGGACGCGGCCTATAATTGCGTCAAGGCGCTGGTGCCTCACAACGCACGCCTGCAGCTTTATCAGGTGCACGCCGTTACCGAGGGCACCGATGCGCAGGCTACCGTGTCCGTGCGGCTGGAAGAAGACGGGCGCATCGTGACAGGCCAGTCAGCGGATACCGACACGGTCGTGTCTTCCACCCGCGCCTATATCCACGCCCTGAACCGCCTGTTGGTGCGCCGCGAAAAAGGCGGCACTGACAAGCGCGAAGTCAGCTACAAGGATGTAGGTTGAGCGAAAGCTGACCTTAGCAGCAATAAAAAAAAGGCCCCGCATGACGCGGGGCCTTTTTGAGTTTCAGGGGACTAAAAATCAGAAGTCGGTAAGTCCGATGACAGACCCTGTCGCACCGCTAAACACATTGCCCAATGAACGACGTTTCGACGTACGACGGCCCATTTCATAGCTCAGACCAAAGGTCGTCTGATTGATATCCTCAGCGCCGTCGATTGAAATCCGGCCGATCGCGACTTCAACACTTGCACCGGGCGAAAATTCGTACTGGCCACCGATGGTGATTGCGTGACCGTCGTCACCGTAGAGGTCGAATGTGCCAAACGAGCCAACAACGGAGAACCCGTTGGCCAATTCATAGCTGCCTGCGACGGCAAAAAGGTCAAGACCGTCTGTCGTGACCAAATCCGCCTGAACCGAGTAACGGTCGAGATCATAGTCGGCGTACCCTGCGTAAAGCGTTTCATCTTCGATGCGAACAATATCCAGCCCAACGGTGCCAGTCGGTGAAACATCCCACGCACCGAAAAGCGTATAAACCTCGTCGTTCAGATCAGAGGAATCACCAATTGCGGCACCCAGCGTATATTCCCCGAAAGTGTACATCGCATACACCGATGTCAGGCCCGTATCTGCGCCAAGAATATCGAATTCGGTGTAATCCAGGCCAAGCGTCACGCCGTTTTGAAGAGTGTAACCCAAACCGACTGTGGCAAAGTCCAGATCAAGCCCTTCAATATCAATCCGGCCCAATTCGCCCGAAAAGGTCAGGGCATTGCTGCGGTATTCAATGCCACCACCAAATGTCGAAACGTCAAGTGTTCCTGCCGTGCCGGCATCAAGACGGTGGTACTTGGCGAACGCTGCACCGTAGGTAAGTTCAGCGGCTGCAGAAGTTGCAGTTCCGCAGAGAATTGTGGTGATCAGAAGCTTCCGAAACATTGTATAGACCTCAACTTTTTAATTATTCTGTATAATTAACGAACTATTAACTAAATTGAGGAGGTTAAATGCACCTTTGTCTATTTGATCTAAATTCGGTGACGTGTTGCAGGACCACCACAGCTACATCACTCGACCGTTAATCACTTTAATATCCCACCTAATCGCTAGGGCTATTCACTTCGCGATCTCAGCAAAAATAGATGTCGATCAATTGAGGACCGGGCCGGCCGGACAGCCCCCCCCGACGTTTTTTCAGGGCCGCACGTAGGCGTAGCCGTTTTCCTGCAATTCGATCAGACGCACCACTCCCGACGGAACCACCACCGCTTCGGACATCAGCGGAACTTCTTTGCCCGCCTTCTGGCTCATTGCCCGGTGCGTGTTGCCACATGCCGCAAAAGAAACATTGTCCATTTCCAGCGACATCACGCTGATGCGATCCTCAACCGGGCTTTTGCCGGCGACCAACATGTTCAATCCCGGCCCGTATGCCACAACTTCCACTTCTACCGTATCTCCGACTGACTCGTAGTAGCTGATGACGTTGGCTACGTTATTCAGCGCCATGTTCATAACCTGTGGATCGTTTTGATCCACGTGTACGGCAACCTTGTGCGCCACACCCTCTGCCAACGCCATAATTGGTGCCACGGCAAATAACGCAGCTATCAATAGTTTTCCCATTTCGTATCCTCCCTTTGACAACCAGTGTTGGAACAATCCGCGACACAATACAATATCGCATTCAAATGTTTGCAAGCGATTGCTTGGTCCGGTCCTGAACCCTAGTAAGGATTCTTCGCCCCTCGATCCTCGCTCAACGTCCGTTGCGACCGCGCCACAATCAACACAGCCGCATCTGCCAGATGTTCGCGCCCAATTGCATGCGCCCCTCGCGCAACCCGCAGCTTGTGTGCCTCGAGCATGACCTCTGCGTGACTGCTCCCGCGTGGCGGGATGAATGTATAGCACGCCAGTTCGATCAACAGTCCAAGGGGGTCTTTGAAATAGATCGAAAACATGAACCCGCGGTCCTTGACCCCTGAACAAGCAATCCCCCGCTCCTTCAGCCGTTCCGGCACCTGATCCAGCATCGCGCGATCCACTTCGAACGCGAGATGGTGCACACATCCCGGTTCGGTGGGTGTCCGGTCCCGCGTCCCCTTGCGGTTCTCATTGGTGAAAATCGTGATCAACCGCCCGTCACCGGGATCAAAGTACAGATGCCCTTCATCAGGATCATCGAGGTTGGGTTGATCAAAGATAAACGGCATACCCAGCACCCCCTCCCAGAAGTCAATTGACGTCTGTCTGTCGGCCCCTGTGAGGGTGATGTGATGCACGCCAAGGCTTTGAATTTTATTCACGGTGGAGACTCCCTTTTGATGGGCTGGATGCATACCTTAACGTAACGGAGCCAAGGCAAGCAACAACATGCCGAAAGGGCGTGATCTGCCCCTTTAATCTTAACCGTTGCAGTCCTATAAGAGCGCCTTGCACGCCTGCAGTATGCACTGCGGGCCAATACGAATTTTTACATGGAACTTACGGCATGAATATCTTTGGTAGCCTGCGCGGCATGTTCTCATCGGACATGGCGATTGATCTGGGCACGGCAAACACGCTCGTATACGTCAAGGGGCGCGGGATTGTCCTGTCTGAACCTTCGGTGGTCGCCTATCACATCAAGGACGGCGTCAAAAAGGTTCTCGCGGTGGGCGAAGACGCTAAACTGATGCTCGGCCGCACACCCGGTTCCATCGAGGCCATCCGCCCGATGCGCGAAGGCGTGATTGCGGATTTCGACACTGCCGAAGAAATGATCAAGCACTTCATCCGCAAGGTCCACAAGCGATCCACCTTTTCCAAGCCCAAGATTATTGTCTGTGTCCCTCATGGTGCCACGCCTGTTGAAAAACGCGCGATTCGCCAGTCTGTTCTGTCCGCTGGCGCGCGCCGCGCCGGTCTGATCGCCGAACCGATTGCCGCGGCCATTGGTGCGGGCATGCCGATCACCGACCCCACCGGCAACATGGTTGTCGATATCGGCGGCGGCACAACCGAGGTCGCCGTGCTGTCGCTGGGCGATATTGTTTATGCCCGTTCCGTACGAGTCGGTGGTGACCGCATGGATGAGGCAATCATCAGCTATCTGCGCCGTCAGCAAAACCTGCTGGTGGGTGAAACCACAGCCGAGCGGATCAAGACCTCCATCGGCACGGCGCGTATGCCTGACGACGGGCGCGGCACGTCGATGCAAATCCGCGGGCGTGACCTGTTGAACGGTGTGCCCAAGGAAATCGAAGTGACTCAGGCCCAGATCGCCGAGGCGCTGGCCGAACCCGTGCAGCAGATTTGCGAAGCGGTGATGACAGCACTCGAAGCCACGCCGCCTGACCTTGCAGCGGATATCGTGGACCGGGGCGTGATGCTGACCGGGGGCGGTGCGCTGCTCGGCGATCTTGATCTGGCTCTGCGCGAGCAGACAGGGCTGGCCGTTTCCATTGCGGACGAAAGCCTGAACTGCGTGGCACTCGGCACCGGCAAAGCGCTCGAGTTTGAAAAGCAGCTGCGCCACGCCATCGACTATGACAGCTAAAACAGGCTAACCTACACCCCGCCCCCAATGGGCCGGAGCGCGCAACGACATGGCCAAGGATCGTCCCACCAGCAGCGACTATACCGCCCCTTTACGGCGGCTGTTGCTGGCTGTGCTGATCTTGATCCTTGGCGCGACGTTTCTGCTTTGGCGCATAGACAGCCCGCGGGTCGAACGTTTTCGCGCTCAAATCACAGACAGGCTGGTGCCCAACCTTGATTGGGCAATGGCACCCGTGACTGGCACGGTAAATCTGTTGCGTGATTTTCAAAGTTACCAACGCCTTGCCGAACAGAATCAGGAATTGCGCAGCGAATTGCGCCAGATGCAGGCCTGGAAAGAAGCCGCCCTCCAGTTGGAACAGGAAAACGCGCGTTTGCTGGACCTCAACAAGGTCCGCCTTGATCCACGCCTGACCTTCATCACCGGCGTGGTGCTGGCCGACAGCGGCTCGCCTTTCCGACAGTCGGTGCTGTTGAACGTCGGCGCGCGGGATGGTCTGGTCGATGGCTGGGCAACGATGGACGGCATCGGGCTGGTGGGCCGCATTTCAGGTGTCGCGCAGAACACGGCACGCGTTATCCTGCTGACCGATGCCTCGAGCCGGATTCCCGCGGTGATCCAGCCCTCGGGACAACGGGCCATCGTGGCGGGCGACAATACCGCCGCACCGCCTGTTGATTTTCTGGAAAACCCCGATCTGGTGCGCGCAGGTGACCGTGTGATCAGTTCCGGTGATGGCGGCGTTTTTCCGGCCGGTCTGCTGATCGGGCAGGTGTCCGAAGACCCCGGTGGCCGGTTGCGCGTACGACTGGCGGCGGATTACGAAAGGCTCGAATTTCTGCGGGTCCTGCGCCATCACGGTAATGAACGTGTCACCGACAGCGCCCAGATCGTCGCGCCCGAAGGCAGCAGCGAAGCCGCTGAAGCCGGGCCACCGGTGAGCGACTGATCCATGAACGATCTCTCCCAAACCCGTCTATGGATTATGCGCGGCGCATTTTTGCTGCTGACGCTGGTGATCCTGCTGTTCCATCTGTTGCCGCTGGAGACCACCCCGCGCCGCTGGGCTGGTCCCGATCTGCTGCTCTGTTTCGCCGCGGCATGGTCCCTGCGTCGCCCTGAATATGTGCCTGCTGCAGCCCTTGCACTGGCATTTTTGCTGGCTGACCTTTTGTTGCAGCGCCCGCCCGGCCTTTGGGCGCTGTTAGCTCTCATCGGTTGCGAAAACCTGAAGTCACGGGGCCGATCGTTGCGCGATGCCGGGTTTGGCGCGGAATGGATTACCGTTGGCGTTGTGATCATTGCAATCATGCTGCTGAACCGGATCATTCTGGCGCTGGTGCTTGTTGACGTACCGGGCCTTGCCCTTTCGCTTTCCGAACTGGGCACGACTCTGTTATTCTACCCCGTGATCGTTGCAGTGACCCATTGGCTGATGGGCGTGCGCAAGACATCACCGGGCGATCTGGATGCCTTGGGCCACAGAGTCTGACAGGGGTGTAGAAAAATGAGACGCAACCGCGCTGAAAATGATGCAAGCCACGCTAGACTGACGCGTCGCGCTGCCCTTCTGGGCGGTGCGCAGCTGCTGTTCATGGGCGGGCTCGCTGCGCGGATGAATTACCTTCAAGTCGATCAGGCCGACCAGTTTCGCCTGCTGGCGGAAGAGAACCGCATCAATATTCGCTTGATTCCCCCCGCACGGGGCGAAATTTTCGACCGCAATGGCGTGCGGCTGGCAGAAAACGTTCCCTCTTACCGTATTGTGATGGTGCGTGAGGATGCAGGCGACGTGGATGCGGTCATCGAACGCCTGCGCCAGATTATCACGATCGAACCGGATGCGCTTCAGGCGGCACTTGCCGAAATCAAACGCTCTGCCCCGTTCCTGCCCGTTACCATCCTCGAAGACGTGACATGGGACGACGTCAGCCGCGTTTCGGTCAACGCCCCCGCTTTGCCGGGTATCAGCCCTGAGGTCGGACTGACCCGCGTTTACCCGCGTGGCTCTGACTTTGCCCATGTGGTGGGTCGCGTGGGACGCGTCAGCCAGAAAGACCTTGATGCGCTGGAAAACCCTGACCAGGTCCTGCGCATTCCGCGCTTTCATATCGGCAAAATCAATGTGGAGGCGCGCGAAGAAGATTTGTTGCGCGGTTCCGCCGGCACCAAGCAGGTCGAGGTCAACGCGACGGGCCGCGTTATGCGCGAACTAGCGCGACGCGAGGGCCAATCAGGCGCTGATATCCAACTGACAGTGAATGCGGATCTGCAACGTTATGTGCAGGCCCGCCTCGGTGGCGAAAGCGCCGCCTGCGTGGTGATAGATTGCGAAAATGGCGATCTCGCTGCGATCTCTTCTGCGCCGTCCTATGATCCGAACCTGTTTATCGGCGGGATTTCTTCTGCAGATTACGACCCACTTTTGAATTCCGAATACCGCCCTCTGGTCAACAAGACCGTGCAGGGCACCTATCCGCCCGGCTCGACGTTCAAGATGATGACAGCCATGGCCGCTCTCGAGGACGGTTTGATCAGCCCTGATGAAACCGTCTATTGCCCGGGACATCTCGAGGTCGCAGGCCGCAGGTTCCACTGCTGGAAACGCGCGGGCCACGGCTGGGTGGATCTGGGCAATTCGCTGAAGCAATCCTGCGATGTCTACTATTACGACCTTGCCCTGAAAGTCGGCATCGAGAAAATTTCAGCCATGGCGCGCCGCTTTGGCCTCGGTATCAAACATGAGCTTGCCCTGTCATCTGTCGCCTCAGGGCTGACCCCCACAAAGGCATGGAAACGCGAGACCAAGGGTGCGGATTGGGTGATCGGCGACACCGTTAACGCCTCCATCGGTCAGGGCTTCATGCTCGCCTCGCCGTTGCAACTGGCCGTGATGTCCGCGCGCATTGCAACAGGTCGCGAAGTCAGGCCGCGGTTGGTCAAATCCGTGGACGGGGTCGAACTGCCTTCCGGCGCGGGTGAACCGCTGGACATGAACGACAACAACCTGCGCAAGATGCGCCGCGCGATGTATGATGTTGTGAACGACCGGCGCGGCACAGGGTATCGCAGCCGGGTCATCCTTGATGAATTCCGCATGGCGGGCAAAACCGGCACATCGCAGGTGCGCAACATCACGACAGCGGAACGCGCCCGTGGCGTAACGCGCAACGCCGACCTGCCTTGGAACCGGCGTGACCACGCGCTTTTTGTCAGCTTTGCCCCCTATGACAATCCCCGCTACGCGGTATCGGTTTTGGTGGAACATGGCGGCGGTGGATCGACTGCCGCAGCCCCGATCGCGCGTGATGTTATTTTGCAGGCTCTCGCGGGCGGCGATCCTCCGCTGGAGGCCTATCCCTCTGCTGATCGGGGCCGCATCAAGACCCAGCAGCAAAAGCTGAGAGAGATGCAGCCACAAGCGGCAATCGACGGGAAGGATCAGGCGTGAGCTATCTTGAATATACCGTCAAACACACGCCGACGGGGTTTCGAAAAATTCTGTTTCTGAACTGGCCACTGACCATTTTGCTGGCCGCAGTCTGCGGCATTGGTTTCCTAATGCTCTACTCGGTCGCGGGCGGGTCATTCACCCCTTGGGCTGAACCCCAGATGAAACGCTTTGGCCTCGGCCTCGCCCTGATGATTTGCGTTGCGTTCGTACCGATTTGGATGTGGCGCAACCTGTCGGGAGTTGCTTATGCGCTGTCGTTGGTGCTGCTCCTAGCCGTCGCGCTGATTGGCGAAGAACGCAAAGGTTCGCAACGTTGGCTCGACCTTGGTTTTATGGACCTGCAGCCCTCGGAGCTGATGAAGATTACCCTCGTGATGTTTCTGGCAGCCTATTATGACTGGCTTCCCGCCAAGCGGGTTTCACATCCGTTCTGGGTTCTTTTGCCACTTGCAATTATCGCCGTGCCAACTGTTCTTGTGCTACAGCAGCCTGACCTTGGCACGTCGATCCTGTTGTTGACGGCGGGCGGGGGTCTGATGTTTCTGGCGGGTGTGCATTGGGCATATTTCGCAACAGTTATTGCTGCTATCGTAGGTGTGGTAACTGCCGTCTTCCAGACCCGCGGCACCGAATTCCAACTTCTCAACGACTACCAGTACCGGCGCATCGATACCTTTCTGGACCCCGCCGCCGATCCCCTTGGGGCGGGGTATCACATCACCCAATCCAAGATCGCACTGGGTTCCGGCGGGTGGACCGGGCGCGGCTTTATGCAAGGCACCCAAAGCCGCCTGAACTTTCTCCCTGAAAAACATACCGATTTTATCTTCACAACGCTTGCCGAAGAGTTCGGCTTTGTTGGCGCGATTTCCCTGCTCGGCCTTTATGCATTGATCATCCTGTTCTGCGTGATCACTGCCATACGCAACAAGGATCGTTTCTCCTCCCTGCTCACCCTTGGCATCGCGCTGAATTTCTTTCTGTTCTTTGCTGTCAACATGTCAATGGTCATGGGTCTTGCACCAGTTGTCGGCGTGCCGCTGCCCTTGGTCAGCTATGGTGGGTCCGCAATGCTGGTGTTGCTCCTTGCCTTTGGGCTGGTGCAGTCCGCCCACGTTCACCGACCGAGGTAGCCCATGCCCCTGAACATCCTTTTCGCCGCAAAACCGGAGCGGTGGAAAACCTACGCCGCCCCCTTGCAAAATGCGCTGCGCGGCGCGGGTATTGATGCCCATCTGGCGATGGATATTGCCCCCGAACAGGTTGACTACATTGTCTATGCCCCGAACGGAGCCTTGCAGGACTTTCGCCCCTACACACGCGCGCGCGCGGTCCTGAGCCTTTGGGCAGGCGTCGAGCAGATCGTCGACAATAAAACCCTGACCATGCCGCTTGCGCGCATGGTCGACCCCGGCCTGACGCGCGGCATGGTGGAATGGGTCACCGGCCACGTGATGCGGTATCATCTGGGGCTGGACACCGACATTATGCGCACGGACGCAAAGTGGGTTGTTCGCACACCGCCATTGGCCGCTGAACGCTCGGTTGTGATCTTTGGCATGGGCGCTTTGGGTGGTGCTGTGACACAAACCCTCCTGCAAATCGGCTTTGACGTCACCGGATGGTCGCGCAGCCCCAAGGACATTTCCGGCGTGCGCTGCCTGCATGGCGCGGACGGATTGCAAGACGCCCTCAATCGGGCGGAAATCGCCGTTCTCCTGTTGCCTGATACCCCCGGAACAGAGAACACGCTGAACGCCGAAACGCTGGCGCGCATGCCCAAAGGGGCCTTTATCATCAACCCCGGTCGCGGCCCCCTGATTGACGACAATGCGCTGCTTGCTTCCCTCGACAGCGGCCATATTGCCCACGCCACATTGGATGTGTTCCGCACAGAGCCTCTGCCCGCAAACCACCCTTACTGGGCGCACCCATCGGTCACCGTCACCCCCCACATCGCCGCAGAAACCCGCGCCAGCACGGCTTCCGAAGTGATTATCGAGAACATTCGCCGCTGCGAAGCCAACGAACCCCTACTTCACCTCGTCAACCGCGACCTTGGATACTGACACTGCCATAACGAACGTTGCGGTTTGGGAAAGCCGCGAGCCTTACTCTGCGGCAATCAAACCGCGCCCTTTTAATAAGGCTTCGACTCCCGGCAATCGCCCGCGAAACGCAACGTACAACTCTGCCGCATCCTGACTGCCGCCGCTTGACAGGATATGCTTTTCCAAGGCTGCCGCGCGCTCGGGGTCAAACGCGCCTCCGGCTTCTTTGAAGGCCTCAAACGCATCGGCATCCATCACCTCGGACCACATATAGCTATAATAACCGCTGGAATACCCATCGCCCGCAAAGACGTGAGCGAACTGCGGCGTCGCGTGGCGCATGCGGATAGCTTCAGGCATGCCCAGCGCGTCCAGCACTTCAGCCTGCCGCGCCATCGGATCAACGGGGGCTGGCCCGTCATGAAACGCCAGATCAACCAGCGCCGAGGCGACATATTCAACAGTCTGAAAGCCCATATCAAAGGTCGCGGCCCCCAGTACCTTGTCCAGCAAATCACGCGGCATCGCTTCGCCAGTCTTGGCGTGGACCGCGAATTCACCGAGTACTTCGGGCACATCCAGCCAATGCTCATACAACTGGCTGGGCAGTTCGACAAAGTCCCGCGCAACGGACGTGCCGCTGACACTTTCGTAGGTCACATTGGACAACATCTGGTGCAGGGCATGACCAAACTCGTGAAACAGCGTGCGCGCATCATCATAGGACAACAGCGCAGGGTCGGCCTTGGCAAAATTGCACACGTTGATGACCACAGGCGTCTGCACCTCTGGATACTTCGCCTGCGCGCGCATCGCAGAGCACCACGCACCCGACCGCTTGGACCCGCGGGCGAAATAGTCCCCTATGAACACGGCAACATGCTCTCCGCCCCGCGTCACCTCCCACGCCCGACAATCAGGATGATACAGCGGCACATCCAACGGCGCGAATTTCAAACCAAAAAGGCGTGTGGCACAGGCAAAGGCCGCGTCGATCATGCGGTCCAGCTGGAAATACGGCTTCAACGCAGCCTCATCCAGATCGTGTTCCACCGCGCGACGTTTCTCTGCGTAATAGCGCCAGTCCCACGGGGCCAGGTCACCATTCACACCGTCAGCATGCATCATTTCTTCCAATACCCGCGCATCCGCCTCGGCCTGTGCTTTGGCCGGTGCCCAGACATCCATCAGCAGGCGGCGAACGGCGTCGGGTGTCTTGGCCATCTCGGTTTCCAGCTTGTAGGCGGCAAAGTTCTTGTATCCCATCAGCTGGGCACGTTCCTCGCGCAGCGCGAGCGTCTCGGCGGCGATGGCACGATTGTCGGTATCACCGCCATTGGCCCCGCGTGCCTCCCAAGCGCGAAATGCCTTTTCGCGCAGATCGCGGCGCGGCGAAAATTGCAGAAACGGTACGATCAGCGACCGTGACAGCGTAACCACAGGCCCATCCGCATTCTTTTCGACGCCCGCAGCGCGTGCAGCATCCACCACGAAATCAGGCAGCCCCTTCAGATCATCTTCTGACAAAGGCATGAACCAAGATCGCTCATCCGCCAGAAGGTTCTGCGTAAACGACGTGCCCAGAACGGCCAGCCGCCCTTTGATCTCTTTCATCCGCGCCTCTTGCGTGCCCTCAAGGGCTGCACCTGCACGCACGAAACCGCGATGTGACAGCATCAACACCCGCGCCTGTTCGGCGCTCAGATCAAGGTTTTCGCGTTGCTCCCATACCGCAGCCACTCGCGCGAACAGGGCTTTATTGCTGGAAATCTCGGCAAAATGCGCCGCCAGCTTGGGTGAAAACACGCGCTGCAAATCCTCCCGCACCGGATTGCTGTCCGCACCTGCCACGGTGAAAAACACGCCAAGCACCTTTTCAAGATCGTGACCAACCGCTTCCAGGGCTGCAACCGTGTTGTCAAAATCAGGCGCGTCCTTGCTAACGGCAATCGCGTCGATTTCGCCACGGTGAGTGGCCAGAGCCTCCTCCAGTGCAGGGGCGAAATCAGTGTCGGAAATGGTGTCGAACGGGGCCAGTTTGAACGGCGTGTCCCAGTCTTGCAGCAACGGATTGGTCATGGAAGTCTCCTTTGACGCTATAGGTAAGGTGGCAGGTGGGGGGTTGCAATCGACAGGCCAACGAACGACGGTCCGCCAAACACAAAAGAGGTGCCCCATGACCAAGCGTAACATCCATTCCGGCGACATGACCCGTGCGATCCACGCAGGCGAAGCACCGGATCCGACCACAGGTGCATCCGCCCCGGCAATCCACATGTCTTCCACTTTTGTCTCCGACAGTGTGGCGGGATTCTCTGCGCATGACCTGAATGACGAAAGCCCTTATCTCTATGCCCGCTGGTCCAACCCGTCAGTGCATATGCTGGAACGCAAGATCGCCGCGCTGCAAGGCACAGAGGATTGCCTTTGCACCGCCTCTGGCATGGCCGCCGCCGCCGCGATCATGCTCACATTCCTGTCGCAGGGGGATCATCTGGTAATCTCTGACGTTTCTTATGCAGGTGTTGCCGAACTCGCCCGCGATACACTGCCCCGCTACGGGATCGACGTGACACCTGTTGATATGTCCGATCTTTCCGCCGTTGCAGCAGCGATCCGTCCCAACACGAAAATCGTACATATCGAAAGCCCTGTGAACCCGATCATGCGGCTTACGGACATCGCAGCAGTTGCAAAGCTTGCCCATGACGCGGGCGCGTTGTTGTCCTGTGATGCAACCTTTGCGTCGCCCCTTGGTCTTGACGCTGAGGCGCTTGGCGTTGATCTGGTGATGCATTCGACCACAAAATACATGGGCGGTCATGGCGATGCCGTTGGCGGCGCTGTGGCCGGATCAAAGGAACTGGTCAAAAAGATGCGGCTTGAGGCGGGCATTCACCACGGCGGCATCCTGTCACCCTTTAACGCATGGCTGATCGCGCGTGGCGCCTCTACGCTGCCGCTGCGGATGCGTGCGCATCAACAGGGCGCGCTCGCCGTGGCTGAATGGCTTGAGACACGCTCCACGGTGACAAATGTCCTCTATCCGGGCCTGCCCTCACACCCGCAACACGATCTGGCAAAGAAACAGATGAAAAACTTCTCGGGCATGCTCAGCTTTCAGGTAGGCGATATCGCGGCAGGAGAAGACATGGCGCGCGCCATGATCGAAAAGTTGCAGGTTGTGCATTACGCAGTATCCCTTGGCCACCACCGCAGCCTTATCTTCTGGATGGAAACCGCGGGCCTGATCGAGACATCCTTCCGGCTTAAAGGTGCTGCACTTGATAGTTACCGTGCCTTTGC
>JBARUV010000317.1:0-9122 GCA_049645905.1 Sulfitobacter sp. | reverse complement strand
CGCAAAATTACTGTCACCGGGGATTGGCAGTCCTGTCTGGAAGGCGCGGATATTGCAGTGGAAGCCAGCCGCTTGCCCGAACCTGAGCCGTTGTTCAAAACAGAATGGGTCAAAAAGGGTGCTTTGGTGATTCCGTACGGAACAATGTCGGCGGTGGAATTGAGCCTGACGGATATTATGGACAAGGTAGTGATGGATGACTGGGGGCAGGCACACGGGATGTTTGGCGCGCTCAGGGAACATGTGGATCAAGGCAGGTTGACGGCAGAAAATTTGCACGCGGAACTGGGCCAGATCGTTGCAGGTATCAAACCCGGCCGTGAAAGCGCGGATGAAACGATCCTGTTTTGGCACCGTGGTTTATCGCTGTCAGATATCGCGCTGGGTCATGCAATGCTCACCAAGGCGCGCAAGTTGGGGCTGGGTCAGCGGCTGCGGTTTGCCTGATGCGGCTTGAGGGCGAAATCTCGTTGCAGGCCTTTTCTGCGGCACTTCGGGACAATACCCTTGAAATGCCACAAGACGTCTATAACCGTTTGCGTGCAGCAAGAACTGTAGTTGAAGCAGCAGCGGCAGGAGAGGCCCCGGTTTATGGGCTGAACACGGGATTGGGGGCAAATTTGGGCCACCGGATTGCGGCAGAGGACATTCCCGCCTTTCAACGAAAATTGATCGAGGGCCGCGCGGTCGCCGTTGGCCCGCTTCTGGACCCCGAAGTCGGTCGCGCCTTGATGCTGGCGCGTATTGTAGGTGCAGCACAGGGACATTCAGGCATGTCTGTTTCTATGTTCGACCACCTCTGCGCGTTGTGGCGTGCCGGGATTGTGCCGGGGATACCGCAATACGGTTCCATCGGGGCGTCTGATCTGACGCAAAATGCCTGCTGGGCGATGGTGGTATTGGGCGGGGGGCAATGCTGGGACGGAGAAGAGTGGCGGCGGACAAGTGATGTCTTTGTCGCGCAGGGCATTGATGTGCCTGAATTGGAAATCAAAGACGGAATGGCGCTGATCAATCATTCGGGGGCATCCGTTGCACTAGCGGGGATTGCGCTGGAAGAGGCACGCGCCGGATTGGCGATGATGCAGCACGCGGCGGTGCTATCCTGTCAGGGATATGCAGCCAACCGTCAGATATTTCAATATGATATCAATGCCTTACGCGCGGCGCCCGGACAGGAAGAAATGGCCGCGTGGTTTCTCAATCAGCTTTCAGGATCGCGGCCTGCGCGAAAGGTACAGGATGCGCTCAGCTTTCGTACGCTCGCGCCTGTTCTTGGCGCCGCCGCAGAGGCGTTGGGACGGGCCATTTCAATCTGGCAGGATGAGCTGAACGGAGCAAGCGACAGCCCCGCCGTTATCGGGGATCAGGCCATGTGCTCCACCTCGAATTTCCATACGCCTGCGCTGGCGCTTGCATTGGAGCAGGTCAGCCTTGCCCTTGCGATGGCCGCATCAGGTGCGGTGATGCGCGTTCAACGGATGATGGACCCTGACCTGAGCGGCCTTGCGCGGTATCTAAGTCCGGTTGGCGGGGCCAGCGCAGGGTTTGTACCATTACAAAAGACAGCTGCAGCATTGCTTGGTGACATTCGCCGGCACGCAATGCCTGTTGTGCTTGATCCTCCACCGGTATCTGACGGGGTCGAGGACATGGCGCCGATGACTCCGCTCGCTGCTCAAAAACTCTCGGACCAGATGGTGCCGTTTCACCTGCTGTGTGGAATCGAGGCGATTGTTGCCGCTCAAGCGTGTGATCTGCGCGGATGCCCACCAAGTGCGCTACACGGCGCTCTGCGACGGGAAGTGCCGTTCATGAATGAGGATCGGCCACTCGGAGATGACGCGACGCGTGCAAGTAGGGTCTTGCGCAGGTTTCAGGCAGCGACGAATGATTCCGCTTTCAACGCTGAAGGCGGGTAGCACCGATCTGTCTTTTCAAAAGCATGCACCGGTTTTATGTGTTCAGCCCATTTGCCCATCAGGCGTAGAGCGTGAGATCACAATCTCTTCAGCGTTCATGTCTTCAGCGATGTCTTCGAACAACGGTGTGGTCAGATACCGCTCTCCGGTGTCAGGCAACATGCATAGGATGACCGAGCCTTTTGGTGCCGTTTCGGCCACCGCCAGTGCAACGGCAAAGGTCGCGCCGCCAGAGATACCGGTAAAGATCCCCTCTTTCTGGGCAAGATCCTTTGCGCACTGAATGCCATCCGCTCCGGCGACGGGGATCAGGTCATCATAAAACGCTTTATCAATGGCTTCCTGTAGTACCGCGGGGATGAAATCGGGTGTCCAGCCCTGGATGGGGTGCGGTTCAAACGCCGGGTGGCTGACAGCGGGGGCGTTGTTATCCCCGCGTTCTTGCGCATGACCGCTGCCCAAAAGCTGCGCATTGGCGGGTTCTGTCAGTATAATCCTGGTGTCAGGGCGGTCCTTGCGCAGAACCCGTGCAACGCCCGTAACGGTTCCGCCCGTGCCATAGCCGGTGACGAAATAGTCCAACCGCGAGCCGTCAAAATCTGCCATGATTTCACGGGCCGTGGTCGCCTCGTGAATGTCCGCATTTGCCTGTGTTTCAAACTGCGAAGCAAGGAACCAGCCGTGCTTTTCGGCCAAGGCGGCGGCCTTTTTGTACATGCCCATGCCCTTTTCGGCGCGCGGCGTCAGGACCACCTTGGCGCCAAGCATCCGCATCAACCGGCGGCGTTCGATTGAAAAGCTGTCGGCCATGGTGACAACCAGCGGATAGCCTTTTTGAGCGCAGACCATCGCCAGCCCGATACCGGTATTACCGCTGGTCGCTTCGACCACCGTTTGACCGGGCTTCAGCGCGCCGGAGCGTTCGGCGGCCTCGATAATATTAACGGCCAGACGGTCCTTGACCGAACCAGCCGGATTGAAGGCCTCGGCCTTGACGTAGATGGTCGCGCCGTGGCTGGGAATGTTGTTCACGCGGATCACAGGCGTATCGCCGATTGTGTCCAGCACATTGTCATAGAGCTGTCCGCGCCCTTTGGTGGTTCTGATGGATGTCGACATCTGATGTCCCTTTCTAAATTTTCCGCACTGGTGAAGGTAGCCGTGCAGGCAATGGAATCTGAAAAGTTAAAGCGGTATCGCCAAGCGATCCTCTTAATATATCAGATTCTGCAATGCGACATTATGTCATTTTTCCTATCTGCCAGATCGTCGTGAAGTTGTCTTAGGGGAACATGGGTTTTCAGAGGGATTTCTAAAACATCAGTCTGATCGCCCGTGAAAGGTCGGCGAGGGCGGTCAATTCGCGCTCGCCGACCGGACGCACCAGAGCTGTTTAGGACAGAACGTGTGTGCACAATGAGGCCGTCGTGGTTATATCAATTGTTCGATCTGCGGATGGGATAGTGCGGTCATGACACCGCGCAGTTCGGCCAGCCCTTTGAGGCGGCCTATGGCTGGATAGCCGGGTTGATTTTCGCGTGTCAGGTCGTCGAGGATATCCTGCCCATGATCAGGACGCATGGGTATTTCGTTATCGCTTCTGCCCGAAGCCTTGCGCCGCTTTTCCTCGCGCAGAACGGCTGCAATCACCCTGACAAGGTCAACGTCGCCCTCCAGATGGCGGGACTCGAAAAATGACCCGCGCAGGGCAGTGCCTTCTCTTGTCACATTGCGCAGGTGGAGGAAGTGCACCTTGTCGCCGAGCCGGTCCACCATGCCGGGCAGGTCGTTATCCGCACGCGCCCCCAACGCGCCTGTGCAAAGAGTGATGCCATTGGCAGGACTTGAAACGGCGCTGGTGATGGTTCTGAAATCCGCTTCGGTCGACATAATGCGGGGAAGTCCGAGAAGGTCGAAGGGCGGGTCGTCAGGATGGCAGCAGAGCCGGAGGCCAAGCCGCTCGGCTATCGGAACGACCTGTGAGAGAAAGTCGATGAAATGCTGGCGCAGTTGGTCCGCTGAAATCGTAGAATATTCATCCAGATGGTGCCTGACATCTGCAAGGCTGAACCGCTCTGTAGCACCGGGAAGCCCGTAGACGACATTCCGCTTTAGCGCCTCTATCTTGTCATCTCCCATCTTGGCGAAACGCGCAGTTGCCTGTGCTGCAATGTCATCGGGGTAGGAAGCATGAGCCGCTGCCCGGTTTAGGACAAAAATATCAAACGCGGCAAAGTCGATAGCATCAAAGCGCATGCAGGTTGCGCCGTCCGGGCGTCTCCATTGCAGATCGGTGCGAGTCCAATCCAGTACGGGCATAAAGTTGTAGCAGACAACTTCAATCCCTGCTTTGGCAATGTTTTCGAGGCTGGTTTTGTACGAAGCAATATCTTCGCGCCACGTCCCGCTTTGTTTTTTGATGTCTTCAGATACCGGCAGGCTTTCGACAACTTCCCATCTCAGGCCAGAGGACACACCGGAAGGTAGCCGCGTGATTTCAGTTTGTCGTCGATAAATTTCTTGCGACGTCCAGACCGCACCGGTCGGGATATGATGAAGTGCACTGACCACACCTTCGACACCCGCTTGCATCATATCTTGAAGCGAAACGGTGTCTTTTGGCCCGAACCATCGCCAGGTTTGCCTCATAGCGCCGTCCTTTACTGGCAATGCATATTGTAGGTTTGTTTCCCGCCGTTTGATATCACGGCACTGGGTAGTTGACTAGTATGGAAGTATGGTGCTACGCCAGCATTGGGGGGAACTATTTAATGCGTATCGAGCCACAAAAGACAATTTTGGATATGGCTCTTGCGGCTGCACCACAGGTGTATCGCATAATGCGGCAGCGCATCATTCGTGGCGATCTTGAGCCAGGAACCCGCATTTCAGAATCCGAAATTGCTTTGGCCTACGGCGTCAGTCGTCAGCCCGCGCGCGAGGCATTTATCAAGCTCGCGGACGAGGGACTTGTCGAAGTTCGCCCGCAACGCGGCACTTACGTGCGCAAGATTGTGATCTCTGCGGTGATGGACGCCCGTTTCGTGCGCGAAGCCATCGAAGCTGACATTGTAAAACTCCTGGCAGCAGAGCCCAATGCAACGCTGGTTAGTGAGCTAAGGGCCCAACTCAAGGAACAGCGCAAGGCGGCCGGACGCGACTCTGTGCGATTTATCGAGTTGGACGAATTGTTCCACCGGACGTTGGCGCAGGCTGCGGGGAAAGACCGGGCGTGGTTCGTTGTCGAGAGCAACAAGGCGCAGATGGACAGGGTGCGCTATTTGGCGACACAACAATTCCCGATGAAAGCGTTGACAGATCAACACGAAGTGATCGTCGACGCGATCAATAGAGGTGACGTCAGCGAAGCCGAAGCGCGAATGCGTCTCCATTTACAGGCTATATTAAAGGACCTGCCAGAGGTCGCGCGCGCAAGGCCTGATTTTTTTGAAAGCGGCGATTAGCGCCGCGTTTTGTAATCAGCCAGAGGAGGAAACTATGCTGAAGACGAATTTGACCAGAAGGGCGGCCATGGGCCGGACAATCGCAGCACTAGCTACATCAATTGCGCTTGCAGGACCCGCGTTTGCTGCGGAGTATACCCTTTCTATAAACACAGCTTTGGCTACCAGCGACCCTCTTTACAAAGGGTTAGAAGCCTTGCAGGCCAATATCGCGGATGCGTCCGGCGGACGGCTCGAGATCAATCTGTTTCCGAATTCACAATTGGGCCCGGATGAAGATGTGTTGGAACAAGCGCGTGCAGGCGCGCCGGTTGCCGTTGTCGTCGATGGCGGACGTCTGGCGGTCTTCCAGAACGAATTTGGCGTTTTGGGCGCGCCCTTTCTGGCATCAGGCTACGATGGTATCCGCAAAGTTGTGACGTCGGACATGTTTGAGGGGTGGGTCGATGACCTTAATGCGGGATCCGGGCTTCAGGTGCTCAGCTTTAACTGGTGGCAGGGCGAACGTCACCTTCTGACCAACAAGGCGATCACTGGACCCGCTGATCTGGACGGAATTCGCATGCGCACCCCCGGTGCGCCTGTCTGGATGGGTACGATCAAGGCGATGGGTGCCACGCCGACACCACTGCCGTGGGCCGAAGTCTATTCCGCACTATCATCGAATGTTATCGATGGCGCAGAAGCGCAGTTTCCCGCGATCACGGGCG
Organism: Sulfitobacter sp.; assembly: GCA_049645905.1. Lineage (GTDB taxonomy): Bacteria > Pseudomonadota > Alphaproteobacteria > Rhodobacterales > Rhodobacteraceae > Sulfitobacter. The sequence continues at coordinate 3,026 of JBARUV010000317.1, read as the reverse complement.
CAAAGCTGAATGAAGTTATCAGCCATGTGACCAAAACCGGCCACATCAATTTGATTACCGGCGTGGTTACTTCAGGTGGGTGGTTCAACTCGCTTCCCGAAGACCTGCAGGTCATCTTGCGCGATGAGACGCTGAAAGCGGGCGATATCGCATCCTATGGCACCCAAGATGCGCTTGCCGGGATTGAGGCTGATCTGGTCGCCGGTGGCGTGACTGTGTCTGAAGTGGACATTGAACCCTTCAAGGCCGCAACGGCGGTGGTCTATGATGACCTCGGGTACGGTGAGTTGCGCGACGTACTTCGCGCGATGGCCGCTGAATAAAACCGAATTTGTGCGGACAGGGCGCATTCCGGTCCGCACAATCAGGGAAGCGGGGCAAAAATGGGCACTCTCTATGACAGGGTAGAATTCGCGCTGGGCGTGACATTGTTGGCCGTAATTACGGCATTGGTATTTGTCGCGGCAGTGATGCGATTTGCGGGAAGCCCGATCATTTGGTCGGTCGATCTGGCCCAACTTTTGTTCATCTGGGTGTGCTTTATCGGAGCAACCCGAGCGATGCGCCAAAAGGCGCACCTTGGCGTTGATTTTTTTGTGCAACTTTTGCCGCAACGTATCCGGTTGATCGTCGAAACCCTCTTGGCATCGTTCTTCATCGCCTTCCTGCTGGTACTGGCTTTTGAAGGGTACAAACTCACCATGCTGAACTGGGAGCGCGTCTTTGGCGACAGCGGACTTTCATATGCATGGGTCACTATTGCCGTGCCGGCGGGATCCATTCTATTGAGCATGTCGATTTTCGCGAACCTGATCGACGCCTGGCGCAGACCCGGAACGCTGGTCTACACGCGGACCACAGACACTGGCGACGTTCCCCCGTCCGGGCTGCCCTGATTATGGGTCTGATTGCAGCAGTTTTTATTGTCCTTCTTTTGCTGGGGGCACCGGTCGCATTCGCCATAGGAATATCCGGCTTCACCTTCTTTTGGACCTCCGACGTCATGCCGCTTTCCATCGGCGTGCAAAAGATCGCAACCGTCAGCCAGAGCTTTCCCTTGCTTGCCGTCCCGTTCTTTGTGCTGGCGGGCCATTTGATGAACGAAAGTGATATTACCGACCGGCTGTTTCGGTTTTCCCGTGTCTCGGTCTCCTGGATGGCAGGCGGATTGGCGCAGGTCTCGATCATTTTGTCGACGTTGATGGGGGGCGTTTCAGGCTCGGCGGTTGCGGACGCTGCCATGCAAAGCCGGGTTGTCGGGCCGCAAATGCTGGCGCAGGGCTATTCCAAAGGCTACACATCAGCTGTGATTGCCCTGTCGTCACTGATCACTGCGACAATCCCCCCGTCCATAGGTCTGATCCTTTACGGTTTTGTCGGGCAGGTTTCCATTGGTCGTCTGTTTCTGGCCGGCATCGTGCCGGGGCTATTGATGATGGTGTTCCTGATGGTTGCAGCATGGGCTGTCGCGCGGCGCCGTGGGTATGTCGTGGAGGGCGCAACCGTGCCAACAGCAACAGAACTGGGGCAGGCGGCGTGGGGCGCCAAATGGGCGATCCTTTTTCCTGTACTTCTGGTACTGTCCATCCGCGGGGGGATATTCGTTCCCTCCGAGGTTGGCGCGTTCGCTGTGGTTTACGCCATTGTCGTCGGCACTTTGGCCCACAGGGTCATGACATGGGAGCGGATCAAGCGCGCGTTCGGCCATGCATTGTCGGATCTTGGGATGATCATGTTGATTATCCTGATGTCTGGGATGATTGGTTTTGCCATCATCTTCATGCAAATTCCACAATCGGTGGCCAGCCTGCTTCTATCGAACCTGTCAGACCCAACAGTGATTACGGCCGTAATCCTGATCAGCCTGTTCCTCGCAGGACTCTTTTTCGAAAGCACAATCCTCGTGTTGCTGTTGACCCCGATATTTGTGCCCGTCATCCAGAGTACAGGCGGGGATCCGGTGCATTTCGGCATACTGATGATGACAATCGTCACACTGGGGTCGATGACACCGCCTGTCGGCGTCGCGATGTATACAGTCTGCAGCCTGTTGGACACACCGATTGAGGACTACGTGAAAGAGAGCCTACCATTCCTTTTGGCGATATTCGCGTTGATCGTGGTTTTGACAGCGTTCCCCCAATTGGTGTTGTTCTTACCAAACCTTGCTTTCGGATAGCGCACCCGTTTGGTTGAAATACGTTATGTGGCGCTCAAGTGCCTATGGGGTGTTAAAATGCTTCCACCTCTAGAAAGCGGCAATCAAGGAGTTTTAGGAAGAAATGGCCGAGCCAGAACCCACAACATATCAGGTGACTGAAATCAAATGGAGGCGAGTAGGAGAATCGAACTCCTGTACACGGATTTGCAATCCGCAGTGTATCATTTTCATAGCTGAACATATTTTCACCTAAGTATTTAAATATATTGATTTATAGGATGTCATGTGCTCATACTTGAACATGGATACACGCCTAAACGCACGAGATTTGTGAGACTAAAAAGAGACTAAAGTGAAGCTGCACTTAACCGACATGGCAATCAAAAAGCTCTCAAACCCGGCGGTAGGGCAGGTGACCCATTGGGACAAGCTTACCCCGGGCTTTGGTTTACGGTGCTCGTCAAAGAGTAAGTCGTTTGTCGTTATGTATGGTGAAACGCGGCGACTGAAGACACTAGGTAGATACCCTGCTGTCACGCTCTCTGAGGCGCGGATTGAAGCGAAGCGCTTCTTTGCACAGTATGAAGCTGGGGCATTTGCAACAGTTGAGCCCTCAGTTTCGTTCTTGGAGGCCAAAGAGCAGTTCTTGCTCGATTGTACTGTTCGAAACAAAGCCCGGACGGTCGCCGACTACACCCGCCTTTTGGATAAACACTTTCAGTTTGCTTGTGAACTCACGTCAGTATCCCGCCAGCAAGTAATGAAGGTGGTGTCGGGACTTGCAAGCACACCTTCAGAACAATCGCACGCGCACGTCGCGATCCGCACGATGATGAACTGGTGTGTACGGCATGGATTGCTTGAG
>JBARUV010000316.1:0-21614 GCA_049645905.1 Sulfitobacter sp. | reverse complement strand
ACGTTGGGCTTCCTCCGCTGCCAGTCGCGCAGCTTCATCAGCCGCTGCCCGCCCAGCAGCGTCTTGTTCAGCCTGTTCAGCGGCCTCACGCTCGGCCTCCTGCGTCGCAAGGGCTGCATCTGCCAATGTTTCTTCTTCGCCGCCGTCGCTGACAATCGCCTCTAGCCCCTCGTCGATCCTAGACGAGGATTTGAACAACCGTTCTTTGAGTTTCTTGAAAAACGCCAAGGGGGAGCTCCGTACCTGTTTGCCATGATCTATAGGCTGCGCGAGCGGGATGGAAGGGCGGGTAAGCGCATTGACATGTACAACGGCGCGCACCACCAAGGGCGACATGCGGTGGTTGTTTCTGATCTGGTTAATTTCGGGTGTACAGATGGCGTCGGCTGAACCGCCGGGCGAAGCTTGCTCTGGCACCAAATGGGGTCACTCCCACTGCATCCGGCCCGAGCATTTCGTTTATGATACCTGCAACGCAATTGACGTTTTCTCACAGCGCCACGGGTTGAACACCGATTTCTTTGCACGACTGATCTGGCAGGAAAGCCGCTTTGATCCCAACGCCTTGTCCCATGCAAATGCGCGCGGAATCGCGCAGTTTGTCCCCTCTACCGCCAAGCTGCGCGGCCTCAAAGACCCCTATAACCCTGCTGATGCACTGGAATATTCCGCGCAGTACCTCGCTGACATGGTGGGGCGTTATGGCAATGAAGGCATGGCCGCAGTCGGGTATAACGGCGGTGAGAGGCGCGCAGCGGGTTTTCTGGACGGCGGCGACCTTGCGCCTGAAACAAATGATTATGTTCCGATCATCACCGGTCTGACCGCCGAAACATGGCGCGATGCACCACCGAAAACGCATGATATGCGCCTGTCCAAAGACCTCGCTTTTTTGCCCGCCTGCTACCGGATGGGCCTCAAGCGGCGGCTAACACCTTTGGCGCGGTTCAAACCCGCTATCAAACCATGGGGTGTGCAATTGGCATTTGGCAAAACACAGGCGCAAGCGCGCACAGCTTACAAACAACGTATCGCAAATTGCCAAAGTGTTTTGGCCAAGGAAAAGCCTGATTTCATCAACGTCAAGCACCGCGCCAGTCGCCAAAAGGGTTACATTATGGCGCGAATAGGTCGCAACACACGGGGTGCTGCGGACAAGCTATGCGCGCGTCTGCGGCAGGCTGGGTGTATTTGCGCAGTTTACGCGAACAAGTGATGCCCCAGCGCGGGTTCTGACCGATCAAATCTCATCCGGGAAATGTTTCATCACCAAGCGGATCGGATTCGGGGCCGCCTGCCCCAGACCACAGATAGATGCGTCAACCATCGCGGAACTGAGTTCTTCCAGCAGGTCCTGATCCCAGCTTGGTGCCTGCATCAGTTTGACTGCTTTTTCACATCCCACTCGGCAAGGGGTGCATTGCCCACAGCTCTCATCTTCAAAAAACCGCAGCATGTTCAGAGCCGCAGCGCGCGCTGAATCCTGATCTGACAAAACCACGACAGCGGCAGAGCCGATAAAAGATCCATGCGGTTGCAGCGTGTCAAAATCCAGTGGAATATCGTCCATCGACGCGGGGAGCAGGCCAGACGACGGCCCCCCCGGCTGGTACGCTTTAAACGCGTGGCCTGTGGCCATGCCGCCAGAGGCTGCGATGATATCCGTGATGGTCGATCCGGCGGGCAGCAAGTACATGCCCGGCTTGGCGACGCGGCCTGAAACGGAATAGCTGCGCAGGCCCTTTCTGCCATTTTTCTCGGTTCCCGAAAGCACTTCCGGCCCTTCGCGGCAGATGCGCGCGACCCAGTGCAGGGTTTCCACGTTATGCACCAATGTCGGACGGCCAAAAATGCCGACCTGCGCGACAAAAGGCGGTCGGTGACGGGGTATGCCGCGGTTGCCTTCGATGCTTTCGATCATCGCGCTTTCTTCACCGCAGATATAGGCACCGGCACCGCGACGCAGGTCGATGTAGCCCTTCTCAACAAGCTTCGCATCTTCCAAAGCTTTGATTTCGCGGCGCAAAATCTCAAGAACGGCAGGGTATTCATCGCGCATATAGAGGAACACGCGGTCCGCCTCAACGGCCCATGCGGCGATCAACATACCTTCAAGGAACAGATGCGGCGTGCGTTCGAGATACCAGCGGTCCTTGAACGTGCCCGGTTCGCCTTCGTCCCCGTTGACGGCCATATAACGCGGCCCGGCATTGGCGCGTACAAAACCCCATTTCTTGCCCGAGGGGAAACCTGCGCCGCCAAGGCCGCGCAGACCGGAGGCAAGCACCTTTTCCTGAACTGCTTCCCAATTGCCTTTCTGGCGCAGGCCCTTGAGCGTGTCATAGCCACCTGCCGCAGCATAGGCGGCGAAATCCTCATAGTCGGGGATATGGGCGTGGGTGTCTTTTGCTGCAATCGCGGTGGTGACCTTGTCCAACGTGGCATGATCAATGTGGTTATGGCCGATTTCGAGCACGGGCGCAGTATCACACCGCCCCATGCATGGCGCGCGCAAAACCCGAACGGCAGAGGCGTCGAGCCCGCCTTCCAATGCCGATTTCAGCGCCTGCGCTCCGGCCAGTTCACATGAGAGGGAATCGCAGACGCGGATGGTCAGCGCAGGCGGCGGGGCCTCGCCTTCTTTGACGACATCGAAATGGGCATAAAAGGTGGCAACTTCGTAAACTTCGGCCATCGACAGGCGCATCTCTTCGGCCAGTGCGCGCAGGTGGGCGGCAGACAGGCAACCATAGGTGTCCTGAATGAGGTGCATATGTTCGATTAACAGATCCCGGTCGCGCGGCCTGCCCTGCAGCAGGGCCTGTACCTCTTCCCATTCCCGGTCTTCCAACTGGCGACCCTTGGGGTGGTGACGCCCCTTGCCCTTGCCGGATTTCCACACACCCTTGCCGGGCTTTTTGCCATGTTCATCCAGTGCCATCTTGGCCCCCCTCATCTGATCTTGGCCAAGACTATCAAAATGCGCGCAGGGGGTGCGATCAAAAAACGACGCCTGCGCAGCGCTTTGCGCGGGGTGCGCGGTTCTGTGCTGTTTATGGCGGGATAATTGCGGTGTAATAACATGTTAAACTGAGCTGAGAGATTGCTGATAATATGATCTGGTACGCCGTCGCCAGCCTGACCCCCGCTGCTTTGCTGGCGATTGCCTGCCTTTGGGGCGGGTTGTGGCCGCTGTTATCGGTCCTGTCGATCACGGTGTTGGTGTTCTTCATGGACAAGCTGTCGCGCGTGCTGCCGCCGTCCGACACAACCGGGCGCGGGTTAAGCCTGACCCTTGCCGGTGTGCATTTTGCATTGTTGCCGCTTGGGGTCTGGGCACTGGCGGCGGATAACCTCGGTTTGCTTGACAAGGGTTTGGTCTTTGCGGCGCTGGGACTGTTTTTCGGCCAGATATCAAACTCAAACGCGCATGAGCTCATCCATACATCCGGGCGCGTGCCCCGCCGCATCGGTGCGGCGATCTATGTCACGTTGTTGCATGGCCATCATGTTTCGGCCCATCTGCGGGTCCACCACGTGCATGCTGCAACGGATAAAGACCCCAATTCCGCCCGCGCAGGCGAGGGATTCTGGACCTTTGCGGCGCGTGCAATGCGCGGGGAATTCGTTGCGGGGTTGCGCGCAGATCAGTCTAACCGCGGGCGCGCCGCTGCCGGTTTGTTACCCTTTGCGCATCCCTATCTCTGGTATGTGGGCGGGGCGGTTCTGGCGCTGGCTGTATCCTTTGCCATCGCGGGTCTGGCCGGTGTTCTGGTGCATATTGGCATCGCGCTTTATGCGCAGCTGCAATTGCTCCTGTCGGATTACGTTCAACACTACGGGTTGCGCCGGCACATCAGGCCAAACGGAAAAGCCGAGCCAGTTGGGCCACAGCACAGTTGGAACGCGCCCAAATGGTATTCGTCCGCGATGATGCTGAATGCCCCGCGCCATTCGGATCATCATCTGCGCCCTGCCCGCGCCTTCCCTGCGCTGGAGGTGACGGGGGACATGCCGGTTCTGCCCCATTCCCTGCCGGTGATGGCGGTGGTTGCGCTGTTCCCGCCGCTCTGGCGGCGGGTGATGGACCGGCGCGTGGCGCGCTGGCAGGATACCGCCTGAGCGATCTGGCAAGTGCTGCGGGTTTCTGGCAGGATCGACGTATGAAGTTTATGACCTTGATCATCGCCCTACTGCTGGCATTGCCGGCCACAGCGCAGGACACAATGTCTGCGGAAGAATTTGACGATTATACCCGTGGCAAGACGCTGTTTTATGGTCGCCAAGGTGCGGCCTATGGTGCTGAAATATATCACGAAAACCGACGTGTGCAGTGGTCGTTTCTGGATGGCGAATGCAAGGACGGAGAATGGTACGAAGACGCAGGGCTGATCTGTTTTGTCTATGATGACAACCCGACGCCCCAATGCTGGAGTTTTTCGGCAGGTCCGCGCGGGTTGATCGCCCGTTTCGAAAATGATCCCACCGCTTCCGAGTTGTATGAAGCGCAGGATATGGGCGAAGACATGCTGTGCCTTGGGCCAAAGGTCGGGGTTTAGGCACCACCCGGGGGAGCGGCCCGCCCGACCGGTTGATCAGAACAACGACCCCTGATCCTCTGGCGCACTGTCTTTTTTGCGCGCGGCGGGCCTGCCGCCGACCTCCATCCGACCATCGGCAAACTGAATTTCCAGCATGGGCGCTTTCTTGGCCGCCTTGGCAGTTGTCACCACACGGCCTTCACTGCGCACCACAGCAAATCCGCGATCCAGCGTCGCCTCATATCCAAGACTTGCCAAGATCCGCCCGCGCGCCTCGATCCGGTCATGCCATTTGCCGATCTGCCGATTTCCAGCCGCAGACAGACGGGTGCTGACGTCTGCCAGCCTGCGCCTTTGGCGATCGTTTTCCAAGCTCAGGGTTTCGGGGCGGAAACGGCGCAACTGTGCATCCAACCGCTCGCGCCGCGTGATGACCAGCCGCTGCAAGGCAGGGGCAAGGCGCGCATTCAGGGCCTGAAGTCCACGCGCCTGATCTGTCAGCCGTCGCTGCAATGTTGCAGGGCGCAGCGATCCGGCGATCTCGCTCAACTTGATACGCCTGCGTTGCACACCGGCAGTCAGCGAGGGGCCGAGTTTATCCCCCGCACGGTCCAGTCGCTGGCGTGGACCTGCCAGCAGCGCATCGGAACCGGGCAAGGCACGGGCAAGATCGCGCAGCCGTTGATCGCGTCGCGTGATGCCTTGGCTCAGCAATTGCATCATGCGCGCACCCTGCCCGTCGAGCCATGCCGCCAGTTCATGGCGCACCGGCACGGCCAGTTCTGCCGCAGCTGTCGGCGTCGGGGCGCGTTTATCGGAAACGAAATCGATCAGGGTTGTGTCCGTTTCATGCCCCACTGCGGAAATCAACGGGATGTCCGAAGCCGCCGCAGCGCGTGCGACAATTTCTTCGTTGAAGCCCCACAGATCCTCGACCGATCCCCCCCCGCGGGCCACGATGATCAGATCGGGGCGCGGAATCGCCCCGCCGGGGGTCAGCGCGTTGAAACCTGCAATCGCGCGTGCCACTTCGGGCGCGCAGGCCTGACCCTGTACAGCGACAGGCCAGACCAAAACCTTGCGCGGGAAACGATCCCGCAACCGGTGCATGATGTCACGGATCACCACCCCTTGAAGGGAGGTTACAACACCAATGATTTCAGGCAGGTAAGGCAGCGGTTTCTTGCGGGCCTCGTCGAACAGCCCCTCGGCAGCGAGCACCTTCTTGCGTTTTTCCAACAGCGCCATCAGGGCACCTTCACCCGCAATCGAAATGCGTTGCGCGTTCAGCGCGAATTTGGATTGAAAGCCCGAGGCGGTCATCTTGCCCTCGGCCACCACTTCGCTGCCTTCTTCGGGAACCATACCCAGCTGCGGGATTTGCCCTTTCCACGTCATGCAGGACAGCACCGATCGGTCATCCTTGAGATCGAAATACAGATGCCCCGAGCGCGCCTGCACCACGCGCCCGACTTCGCCTTTGACGCGCACCCATCCCAATTCGGCTTCGATCAGCTTCTTTACCGATCCGGCGATTTCCGAAACGGTGAATTCCGGTGTGTTTGAACCGGGGGCAGGATCGTCGAGCAGGTCCATGGGTGCGCCTTGTTGTCTTGTGTCTGGGTCTGGCGCAGCTTAGAACGCCCCTGAACAAAGGCCAAGGGAGCAGCCCCATGAACATCCTTATCCTCGGAAGCGGTGGTCGTGAACATTCCCTCGCATGGGCCACCCTGCAGAACCCCAAATGTGACAAGCTGATCGTCGCACCGGGAAATGCGGGGATTGCCGCCATCGCGGATTGCGCAGCCCTGGATATTATGGATGCCAGCGCGGTGGTTGTTTTTGCAGAAGAAAACAGCATTGATTTCGTGATTGTCGGACCTGAATCTCCTTTGGCAGCAGGTGTGTCGGATGATCTGCGCGCCGCTGGCTTTCTGGTCTTCGGACCCTCTGCTGCTGCGGCTGCGCTGGAGGCTTCCAAGGCATTTACCAAAGAAATATGTGACGCCTGCAAGGCGCCAACAGCTGCCTATGGTCATTTCACCGATGTCGCCGCTGCACGCGCCTATGTCCAGCAACAGGGCGCACCGATTGTGATCAAGGCCGACGGGCTGGCAGCTGGCAAGGGCGTGATCATTGCCATGGACGACGCCGAGGCGCTGGCCGCCGTGGACACCATGTTTGACGGCACATTCGGCGATGCCGGCACCGAAGTGGTGATCGAAGAGTTCATGGAGGGTGAAGAGGCGTCGTTCTTTGTTTTGTGCGACGGCGATACCGTCCTGCCCATCGGCACGGCGCAGGATCACAAGCGCGTCGGTGATGGTGACACCGGCCCCAACACCGGCGGCATGGGGGCCTATTCCCCTGCGCCGGTACTGACGGATGCGATTGCAACCAAGGCACTGGATGAGATTATCAAGCCCTGCATGGCCGAGATGGTCAAACGCGGCACGCCCTATCAGGGGGTGCTTTATGCCGGTCTGATGATCAAGGACGGACAGCCGCGGCTGGTGGAATACAACGTGCGCTTTGGCGATCCTGAATGTCAGGTGCTGATGATGCGGCTGGGCGCACAGGCATTTGACCTGATGCATGCGGCAAGCGAAGGGCGACTGGACGAGGCACAGGTGAATTGGGCGGATGATCACGCAGTGACCGTGGTGATGGCCGCACAGGGCTACCCCGGAGATTACGCCAAAGGATCCGTGATCAGCGGGTTGGAGGCGCTGCCCGAAGACAGCGCGAACATGGTGTTTCACGCGGGCACAACAGCCAAAAACGGTGCGATCACGGCAAGCGGCGGTCGGGTGCTGAATGTCACCGCGCGCGGTGCCGATCTGGCCGAAGCACAAGCACGGGCCTACAGCATGGTCGATCAGATCGACTGGCCGGAAGGGTTCTGCCGCCGTGACATCGGCTGGCGCGCGTTGGGCTAGGAGATCGCCTCGTCTTCGCAGATGACGGGGTATCTGGTGATGCGCGACACCCGCTGCTTCACCCCCGAGACAGAGACAACAATCATCCCGTCATCGGTGGTATAGGGCACCCAGCAGTGTTCCGGCACGGGAAGATCATCATATATGAAACAGATCTGCGTTTCGCGCACCTCAAGCCGGCCATAGGTGCAGGTCCCTTCCGGTGTGCTCCAGACGGTGCGGGTCCGGCTGAGAAACTCTTCGACGCCTACGATGCCACCTTCGGGATACATCTCAAAAGTCAGGGTGTTGTTGACAGCCGCGTCGAGGAAGGCATCAGGGGTGATCTGTTCCTGAGCGTTGGCAGGCAAGGCTAGGCCCAGCATGAAACCGAGTATGACGGGTGGAGCTAATTGCATGTCAGCGCATTGCTCAGACTGGAGGGGCCATTGTGGACACCGATTTCCCGCGCATGCAGCAGCCCGCCCTGAAAGGTGACAGCCATTACCCGGCGCCAGTCGTGGCGGGCCACAATCATTTCGCGAGCGCCGCCACAGGTGCGGAGTCCGCCGCCGATTTCGCGTTCGCCGATGCGGTGATTTGTGACGCCCTCTAGGCTCGCAACCTCGCGCAGTTCACCATCGACAAGACGCACCACCCGCAAGGTTTTGAGCAGGTGCGGGCGATCGATGTACGCAATTTCGACAGAGCCGTCGCCGTCCAGATCTGCAATGCCGATGGGGGCCAGCCAGCGGTTGCGCTGACCGATATAGGGTGTTGCCGCCATCAACCCGCCGCCGTTGTATATCGCAAGTCGCGCGCCCTGATCTTTATGGCTTTCCACGACCACCGCCTCAGCACGGCCATCACCATCCACATCGGCAATGCGCGGGGCGGTGTCCTCGAATACGCGGTCTATTGGCAGCCGGATCACAAAGGTGGTGCGCATCGGCAGATAGGTCAGTTTCAGGGCGGCGTGTTCGATGGTGTCGCCCAAGACGCCGTGGGGATAGCGGCCGGTGGGCTCAGTATACTCTGCGCCAATCAGCGGTTCGTATTCCCAGATCTCTGCCGCCGAACCACTGCACAGGGCCACCGCCAGAAGGGCAGCACACAGAGCGTGCCACCCCCGGTTCATCAGATCTGCTTTTCAGGCATCTGCACCCGCAGGCCGTCCAGTGCATCGGTCACCTTGATCTGGCAGGTCAGACGTGACCGGGCCGGATCAGGTTCGTAAGCGAAATCAAGCATGTCTTCTTCCATGTCGTCCTTGGCCGGCAGTTTGTCCGCCCAGGCCGGATCGACATAAACGTGGCAAGTGGAACAGGCACAAGCTCCGCCGCAATCGGCCTCGATACCGGGGATATTGTTGTCACGCGCGCCTTCCATAACGGTCAGGCCATTGGCCACTTCTACAACATGTTCGGTGCCGCCATGCTCGACATAGGTGATCTTGGCCATTTGGTGCCCTCTTTGGTATTTGCGTTTTGACTTATCTAGTGGCGAAACATGGCCCATGCCAGCCCCTTTTGGTGCAGATCGGTCCCCGGACGGGCAAAATTTGGCGCCATCGCTAGGCAGCGCAGGGCAAAGCGGCTAGGGTCACACCAACGTGCAGACCCAAGAGGCGTAGACCTTTTCAAGATACAGCGATGGCACAGGCAATGATTTCCCTTCCGCGCAAGATTGCGCTTTTTTGGCTGATGGTGTCCGGGCTTCTGGCTGCGTGCGATCCGCAAACACGCGGAAGTGGTTCCAGCGACCTGCCTGAACCCGGTGTGCTCGAAGCCACACGCGATGGACCGCCCGGAGCGACGGTCGGTAGCTGCTGGGGCAAGACGGTGACGCCTGCTGTGATCCAAACGGTTTCAAAACAGGTGCAGATCAAACCCGCCAAGGTAAATCCGGACGGCACCATCGGTGCCCCGCCAAAATACCGTACCACCCAAACACAGGAAATTGTCAGCCCACGTACTGACAACTGGTTTGAAACCCCCTGCGCCGATGTGCTGACAGCGCAATTCAATGCGTCGCTGCAACGCGCCCTGCAGGCGCGCGGTTTTTACGCAGGCGCGGTGAATTGCGAAATGGACAGCGCGACACGGGCGGCTGTGCGGGCATTCCAGCGCGTTGAGGGCCTCGACAGCAGCGTCTTATCCCTTGAAGCTGCACGCAGGCTGGGCCTCATCGCTGTGCCACGTCAGCCCGACAACGGATAGTCCGCCACACAGCAAAAGGGCGCCCGATTGAGGCGCCCCTGCGTTCCGTTTAGTTAACCGCCAATCAGGGCAGTGTCAGCGCGACAAAGCGGGGATCGCCCGCGCGCCGGACCAGCAACAAGAGCGATTTGCGCCCCGCGTCTTTGGCGGCCTCGACCCGCTTTTCCAGATCGGAGATGCTGGTTATTTTCTGCTGGCCGGCTTCGGTGATGATATCCCCTGCGCGCAGACCTTTTTCAAAGGCCTCGCTGGCTTCATCAACTTCTGTCACGGCAAGTCCAACCATCGCTTCATCCGCGCCCAATTCCTCGCGCAGCGCCGACGTTAATGGCGTCAGTGTCAGCCCCATCAAAGACGTTGATTTTGGTGTCTCGTCGGGGGCGTCTTCACTTGCTTGGGGTGTTGTTTCGCCATCCGCGTCTTCACGCCGGCCCAATGTTACCTTGATGGTCTGGCTTTTGCCCTCGCGCAGGACGGTCACGCGCACCGTTGCACCAACAGGGCTGTTACCCACCTGACGGACCAAGGCCCGTGTATCGGACACCTCGACCCCGTCGAAAGATACGATCACATCACCGGTCAGCAGACCGGCATCCTTGGCCGGACCATCCGGCACGTCAGTGATCAGCGCGCCTGCGGCTTTGTCCAGTTCCATCGCGTCAGCCACGTCTTGTGTGACGTCCTGAATGCGCACACCCAGCCAGCCGCGGCGCGTTTCGCCGAATTCCTTGAGCTGATCCACAACCCGCGTCACGACGTTGGAGGCCATGGAAAAGCCGATCCCGATGGAGCCGCCATTGGGCGACAGAATCGCGGTGTTCACACCAATCACCAACCCGTCCATGTCGAACAACGGCCCACCGGAGTTGCCCCGGTTGATCGCTGCATCGGTCTGGATATAGTCGTCATAGGTACCGCTCAATGCGCGGTTGCGTGCCGAAACGATACCAGCCGAGACTGAGAACCCCTGCCCCAGCGGGTTGCCCATGGCAATCACCCAATCCCCGACGCGGGCGGAGTTGCTATCGCCGAAGTTGACAAATGGCAGCGGGGTCGTCGCCTCCACTTTGAGCAGCGCAATATCGGTCTTGGGGTCGGTGCCGATCACCGTGGCTTTCAGTTCCTGACCGGAAAAGAACTCGATTGTGATTTCATCGGCGCCTTCGATGACGTGGTTATTGGTTACGACATAACCGTCCTCGGAAATGACAAAGCCGGAACCAAGTGCCGACGAGCGGCGGGGGCGCGGCGCTTCGCCGTCCTCATTGTTCCGGTCCTGAAAGTCGCGAAAGAAATCCTCAAAGGGTGAGCCTTCAGGAACGATCCCGCGCGGGCCGGTGCGCCCTTCCACCACCGTAGAGGTCGTAATATTGACGACCGAGGGGCTGATCTGCTCGGCGAGTGGGGCCAGACTTTCGGGTTTGGCCAATGCTGAAACCGCCTGAGCTATCACCAGCGCCATGGCAAGCAAGGTCAACATGAACGCCTTGAAGGCGTTGCTTTCATGAAATTTTCCGACCCGGGTGCGCGCATGTGCCTGCATCGCTTTCTCCTCAAAGATACCTGACGGGGGACGGTCCCCTAAATCATTCAAACCGAGAGTGCCCGCTGGCCGTCCGCGCCGCAATATCAAAGATGGGACTTATCACGGGGTTTTCAACGGGCGATATCAGATCAGCACGCTGAGCCATCCACTCTTGGGCCTTATATACCGCTGCGCGACATCGCAGAAAATCCCCTATTTTGCCGCAGGAAGAATGTCGGTTCCTTCTCGCAAAAAAGGGGCCAGTGCGCGCACCAGCCCCTCAAAATACCGCAGAACACGATAGATTATCTTAGTCGCGCTCGCCCTCGGCAGAGCGGCTGCCCTGATCGGAACGCAGATAGTTGAAGAATTCCGAATCCGGCGAAAGAACCATGGTGGAATTGTTGCCTTTCAGCGCTTCCTCGTAGGCCGCCAGCGAACGGTAGAACTCAAAGAACTCCTGATCCTTGCCATAGGCTTGCGCAAAAATCTTGTTGCGCGCAGCATCGGCTTCACCTTCGATGATACGGGCATCGCGGTTGGCCTCTGACAGGATTTCCTCATAGGTACGATCCGCCAACGCCGTTACACGCTGCGCGGCCTCACGGCCCCGTGCACGTTCGTCGGTGGCTTCGCGTTCGCGTTCGGCAATCATCCGTTGCAGAGTCGCGTCAAAGTTTTGCTCTGGCAGGTTGGTCTGGCGCAGACGCACGTCCACAACCTTGAGGCCCAGCGCCGAGGCGCGATTGTCGGAACGCGCCCTGATCTGGTCCATCAGTCCGGACCGCTCCGGTGACAGAATGGTGTTTGAGGTAACGCCCTGCGAACCCAGAACCGCGCGGATCTGGGATTCCAGAATACCGCTCAGTTCATCAGATGCGCGGCGCTCGCCACCTGTACCAATGGCTTGACGATACTGCAGAATATCGGCGATCCGGTAGAGAACGAAAGCGTCGATCTCAAGGCGGCGGTCATCGGAGGGTGTAACCTCGATCAAAGGCGTTTCGAGTGTCAGGATACGGTCCTCGAACCGCAGTACTTCGTCCAGAAGCGGCACTTTGAAACCGATGCCCGGTTCGGTCCTGATCTGCTGGACCTGACCAAAACGCACAACAAGTGCCTTTTCTCGTTCATCCACCACAAAGATAGAGGACAGCACAGCCACAACGGCAATCACCACAATGGGGATCAAATAACCTGTCTTACGCATCAGTTCGACCCTCCGGAATTACGACGCAGCTCATTCAGCGGCAGATAGGGCACAACGCCCTGCCCTCCGGCGCCGCCTGTATTGTTTTCAAGAATAATCTTGTCCACACCGCCGAGCACCTTCTGCATGGTCTCGATATAAAGACGCTTGCGTGTCACTTCGGGGGCGGCAATGTACTCTGTCAGCACGGCCTCGAAACGGCTGGCTTCACCAACCGCGTCGTTCACGACACGCGCACGGTAACCTTCGGCAGCTTCAAGCAAACGCGCGCTTTCACCACGAGCTTCAGCAGTACGCCGGTTGGCATAGGCATCCGCTTGACGCTCCACACGGTCACGTTCCTGCTCGGCGGCCTGTACGTCGCGGAACGCATCCACAACCGAGACAGAGCTTGTCTGGCCCTGTGCATTTGTCACCTGAACCGTCTGGCTGGGCGGGTCCACCTTGTTGAGGTTGACGCGCAGCACGTTGATCCCGGTTTCGCGGTTATCCAGAGTGGTCTGGATCAGATCTTTGGCTGTCTCTTCGACCAAGCCACGATCACGGGACAGGATCGGTGCGAGTTCGGATTGTGCGATCACTTCGCGCATCGCGGATTCAGCAATTGCACGAACGGAGGCATCCGGATCGCGCAGCGAGAATTTGAAATCTCTGGCGTCCTTGATGTTCCAGACCACCTGAAAATCAATGTCCACGATGTTTTCGTCCGTGGTCAGCATCAAACCGTCATTTCCCCCGCCAGAGCGGCGCACACCCAGTTCTTCGGTGCGGTTGGTTGTGACATCGAACACTTCCGCCGTGACAAATGGCCATGGCGCAAAGTTAAGACCTTCGGTCCCGATTCCGGAAAACTTGCCCAGGAAAAGCTCAATTGACTGTTGTTCGGTACGGACGGTGTAAAAGCTGGCGAAACCCCAAAGGACCACTGCCGCCAGAACCCCCAAGCCGATCGTGCCGCCCGTCAGTGCAGGGCCATTGCCGCCACCACCGCCGCCGCCATTGCGACGTTCGCGGCCTTTGCCGCCGCCCATCAGAACGCGCAGTTGCTCCTGACCCTTTTTGACCAGCTCATCAATTTCAGGGATATGTGGTTTTTCACCACCGGCGCCTCGCCCCCCGTTCTGGCCGCGGTTACCGCCGGGGCGTTCACCACCGTCGCCGCCGCCATTGCTTCCGCCACTACCCTTGTTTCCGCCCCCGCCCCAGGGGCCGCCTGTGTTGCCAGCCATTATATGTCTTTCCCCTCTTGGATCACGCTGTCGCGATCGGTTGTTCTTCAAATGTGCCCAAGGGCACCAAAAATCAAGCAGTTCGCGTGCGCGTGTGCATGGTCACCAGTTCTTCGGACATGGTGGGATGCACCGCGCAGGTCGCGTCAAACTGCTCTTTGGTCAGCTTTGCCTTTACGGCGATACCGACCAGTTGGATCAACTCACCCGCATTGGGTGCGACGATATGACAACCCAGAACGACGCGGGTCTTTTTCGAAACCACCAGTTTCATCAGCACGCGGTTGGGTTTGTCGGCAAAGGCGGTTTGCATGGGCCGGAACGACGTGCAGTAAATCTCGACCGCTTCTTTGTCACGGGCCTCTTCCTCGCTCATGCCCACGGTGCCCATTTCAGGTTGGGTAAAGATGGCAGAAGCGATCAGGTCATGATCGACCGGTTCAGGCACCCCACCAAAAACGGTTTTGGTAAACGCCATGCCCTCGCGGATCGCGACCGGGGTCAGGTTGACCCGGTTTGTCACATCCCCGATAGCATAGATCGAAGGTACCGCTGTCTGGCTGTATTCATCCACTACGATCTCGCCGCGACGACCGAGTTCGACGCCGACGGCCTCCAGCCCCATGTCTTTGGTTGACGGGTCACGACCGGTCGCGAAAAGCACCTTATCAAATACCTTTTCAGTGCCATTGGTGGACTTCACCCAGACCGGCCCTGCGCCCGCAGAATGCTTTACGGTAGTTTCGCCCGTCGGTGCGCCCATCGCCGCATCAGAGTCCGTCGGAAATGCGCCGTCCTGGTGATCAGCCGCCAACGCCATTTCCAGAATGTTGGTGCCCAGATGCAAATTGATCCCGTCTTCCTGCATGCTGTCGGCAACCAGTCCGCGCGCCTCGTCATCGAAACCGCGCAAGACCTGCGCACCGCGATAATATTGTGTTACCTCGACACCCAGACCGTTCATGATGCAGGCGAATTCACAGGCGATATAGCCGCCGCCAATGATCAACAGTGATTTGGGCAGTTCCGGCAGATCAAAAATATCGTCAGAAACGATGCCAAGGTCCGCATTCGCAATATCGGGCCGCACCGGATACCCGCCGGTGGCCACCAGAATATGTTTCGCAGTTTTGGTTGCCCCATCCGCCAAGGCCACAGTATGGGCGTCCTTGATTGTGGCGCGTTGATCAAATGTCTCGACCCCCGATCCGCTCAACAGTTTGCGATAAACGCTTTCAAGCCGGTCAAGTTCATTGTTCAGTTGGCCCTGAAATCTGGGCCAGTCGAACGGCCCTTGTTTGAGGTCCCATCCATAGGCCTGCGCCTCATCGACGACGCCGCCATAGCTGGACGCGAAAACCATCAACTTCTTGGGCACACAGCCTCTGATCACACAGGTGCCGCCATAGCGGTCATCCTCGGCCAGCGCGACCTTTGCGCCATATTCGCCAGCCGCGACCCGTGCTGCGCGCACGCCGCCTGATCCGCCACCGATGACAAAAAGGTCATAGTCAAATGTGTCATCGCTCATTGCAGGGCCTCCGAAAGTCTTGTCAGCGCCCTACCTATAGGTGCGTTTGCCCAATTGCCAGAGACGCGCGATGAAATCCATGTGCGTTCGGGAAGATAAGGCGTGCCTTCAGACAGATGCGCAGGATTGCGGGCGCATTCCTTTGGTCAGTTGTCTGCGTGCTGAAAACTGCGTTCAGATCAGATTGCGGGTATTTGGCTGGTATTGGCGTAGTGATTTTGCAATATCCCGCAGAGTGTCAAACAAATGGGTTGCTGGTATGGAATTCTGCATTTGCCCTATTTTTCCCGGAGAAAACCATGAGCTTACCTTACGAATCCGCGCACGCAGAATTGCACTACATCAATCGTACGGGCTGGCTGCGTGCATCTGTTCTGGGTGCCAATGACGGAATCGTTTCAGTTTCTTCCCTGATCGTAGGTGTTGCTGCTGCAGACCCCGGCCCGACCGCGATTTTGGTGGCTGGTGCTGCGGGGCTTGCTGCGGGTGCAATGTCGATGGCCGCTGGCGAGTATGTTTCGGTGAGTTCGCAGTCAGATGTCGAACGCGCCGACATCGCCCGCGAAAAACAGGCGCTCATAGACACGCCAGAAGCAGAAGAAGCGGAACTGGCGTCGATCTACCGTTCCCGCGGGCTGTGTGCGGAAACAGCTGCCCTTGTTGCACGGGAATTGTCCGTCAACGATGCACTCGGCGCTCATGTGCGTGACGAGCTCGGACTGTCCGACGTACATACGGCAAATCCTTTGCAGGCGGCGCTTGCCTCCGGGCTTACATTTACCATTGCCGCCGCCTTGCCACTCGCCGCCGCCATCCTGGCGCCAAGCGACAAGATTATCCCGACCGTTGTTGTCACGACGTTGATCTGCCTCGCAGGTCTTGGTGCCTTGGGTGCCAAAGTGGGCGGCGCGCCAAAACTGCGCGCAACGGCCCGCGTCTTGTTCTGGGGCGCGGCGGCGATGGCCATTACGGCGGGTGTCGGAAGCATCTTTGGCGTCAGCGCCTAAGTGCAGGTTGTTTTGCCGGAAGCGATGCCGTTGCCGCGCTTCCGGTCAAGATCATTTGTTCCGCGAAGTTTCCGCGTGACGAGAGGCCACTTCACATGGTAGCGCAGGGCGTATCCGGATCAGTCGCTCAGGTCTGCAAACAGATTATCCGTTTCGACAAAATCCAGCCGCTCCGTTGCGACGGTCCCCTGATTGATATCGCGCACCTCGGCGCGGCCATCGCCGTAGCCGATGACCACCACATCGCAAATGTCGATGAACAAGCCGTTTTCGACGACACCGGGCATCTGGTTCAGCACCATGGCCAGTTGGCGCGGGTTACCGATGCGGCCCAGATGCAGGTCCATGATATGATTGCCTTCGTCCGTGATGTAAGGCACCTCGCCGTTCATGCGAAGGGTCGACTTGCGACCCATCACATCCATGCTGATCAGCGTCTCTTCGATCAGCGCCTGCGTCGTCTGCCAGCCAAAGGGAATGACCTCGACCGGAAGCGGAAAGGCACCCAGCGCCTCGACTTCCTTGGCGGCATCGGCAATCACGATCATCTGGTCCGACGCGGTAGCGACGATCTTTTCTTGAAGCAGCGCCCCGCCACCGCCTTTGATCAGATTAAGATCACCGTCAAATTCGTCGGCACCATCAATGGTCAGGTCAAGCCATTTGGCCTCATCCAACGAGATCACTTCGATCCCGACATTGCGGGCAAGTTCCGCTGTGCGGGTGGAGGTCGGCACGCCTTTGATCCTGAGACCCTCGTCCCGTACCATTTCGCCCAGACAACGCACCAGCCACGCGGCGGTTGAACCGGTACCAAGCCCCACCTTCATCCCGTCCTCGACGAAATCGGCGGCACGTTTGGCAGCGACAAATTTGGCTTTGTCGATGGGTGACAGTTCTCCGGCCATGATAGCGACTCCTTTGGAAATTTGCCCCCTTATAGGACCCTTGTTTGACCTGCGCGACCCCTTGCATGACGCTGATTTTCGCAAATCACGCACCTTGCGGGGTAATCTGCTGAACACTGGTGCAACGCGGTTTTCTGTGGGCCTGTTGTCGATTCAACCATGGCATGAGGTTGTGTATCTACCCGGCACGGAATTATCGCTACGCCCGTCTGATTCCCGCGCTTGCTGGTCGCAATTCGGGGATTGATCAGGGAGGGGCGCTGCTAGACTGCCCTCATGACCTATGTGCTCCACTATGCCCCTGACAATGCGTCGCTTATCATTCGGCTCGCGCTTGAGCATCGCGGCCTTGCGTACCGCACGCAATTGGTGGACCGCAAAGCCGACGCGCAACGGTCTGCGGGGTATCTTGCGCTCAACCCCAATGGTCTGATCCCGGTACTGGAAACGCCGCAAGGTCCATTGTTTGAAACCGGCGCGATCCTGTTGTGGCTGGCGGATAAACATGGCGGACTCGGCCCTGCGCCTGATGCGGTCACCCGTGGCGATTTCCTCAAATGGCTGTTTTTTGCATCCAACACCCTGCATTCCGCAGAGCGTATGCTGTTTTACCCCGACAAATACATTGCTGCCAATGCCGCCCAAACCCTACGCACGGGACTGAGGACTCAGCTTGCCCGCAGCTTTGCCACGCTTGAGACCGTTGCCGATACCCGCCCCGCATGGCTGGGCGCAAAGGACCCGACCGTGCTGGACTTCTACGTTGCCGCACTTTTGCGATGGCCGATGCTGTATCCCGCAGATGAGGCGCGCGGCTGGCTGTCGCTCTCGACGTTCCCTGCCCTTGGGCGGCTCTGCGCCCATCTCGAAACCCTGCCCTGCACCCTTGCCTTGCAAAAGGCCGAAGGGCTGGGCAAGACACCTTTCACAGATCCGCAATACCCAACCCCTCCGGAAGGCAGCGCAACCTGATGTTTCTCTCTGTATTTGATATGTTCAAAGTCGGTATTGGCCCGTCATCATCGCATACGATGGGCCCGATGGTCGCAGCGGCGCGTTTTCTGGATCTGATGCGCGCCTCGCCATTCCATTTCTCCGGGGTGCGCGCCTCGTTGCACGGAAGCCTGGCCTTTACCGGTGTGGGCCATGCCACGGACCGCGCAACCGTGCTGGGCCTGGCCGGTTTCACACCCGACGACTATGACGCGGACAAGGCCGAAAAGGCGCTGGAAACGATCGGAAAAACGCAGCTAATCACAGTGGACGGCTTGCCGCCCCTCACCTTCAACCCGAAAACAGACCTGATTTTCGACTATGACACCAAGCTGAAAGGCCACGCCAACGGCATGATGCTGATGGCCACGGACGCAGAGGGCGACGTGACCTTGCGCGAGACTTATTATTCCATCGGTGGCGGCTTTGTGATGACCGAGGCCGAGCTGGCCGCAGGCAAGGATACCGACGAAGGTGCGCCGGTACCCTACCCTTTCAAATCCGCAGCCGAGATGCTGGAAATGGCACGGGCATCAGGAAAAACCATCGCCGCGATGAAACGGGACAACGAAGTGGCACGCAACGGAGAGGTGCGCCTGCACACCGGAGCCAAACGCCTGTGGCAAGTGATGACCGATTGCATCGACCGTGGCCTGAGCACCGATGGCATCCTGCCCGGCGGGTTGTCGGTCAAACGCCGTGCCAAAGGCATTCACGATGCGCTGCTGGCCGAACGCGGGATGAACCAACAGGCGCCCCACACGATAAACGACTGGATGAGCGTGTATGCGATGGCCGTAAACGAGGAAAACGCGGCAGGCGGTCAAGTTGTGACAGCCCCTACAAACGGTGCGGCAGGCGTGTTGCCTGCGACCCTGCGCTATTACCTTGATCATGTGCCCGGCGCGTCAACAGCGCATATCGAAGACTTCCTGCTGACCGCAGCGGCCATTGGCGGGTTGGTAAAATTCAACGCCTCAATTTCCGGCGCGGAAGCGGGCTGTCAGGCGGAGGTCGGCTCGGCCGCGGCGATGTCGGCAGCTGGTCTTTGTGCGGTGTTGGGCGGCACACCGGAACAGGTTGAAAACGCAGCCGAAATCGCGTTAGAGCACCATCTGGGCATGACCTGCGATCCGGTCAAGGGGCTGGTGCAGGTGCCCTGCATCGAACGCAACGGCTTGGGCGCCATCAAGGCCGTCTCGGCAGCATCACTCGCCCTGCGCGGGGATGGCACCCATCTGGTGCCGCTGGATGCCTGCATCGAAACGATGCGCCAGACAGGGGTCGATATGTCTGAGAAATACAAAGAGACCTCTCTGGGCGGGTTGGCGGTAAACGTTCCGAATTGTTGAATTTTCGCGCGTAGTGCCTGTCGTGGCGCGCTGCCCCTTTACATCGGCCTGCCCCACTCCCTACGCTCCTCCCAAACCTGAGAGGAACCCCCATGAACGGCGCAGAATCCCTTGTCAAAACGCTGTTGCTAAACGGCGTCGATACCGTTTTTGCCAATCCCGGCACGTCTGAAATGCACTTTGTTGCCGCTTTGGATGCGCATCCGGAAATGAAATGCACGCTGTGCCTGTTCGAGGGCGGAACAACAGGTGCGGCAGATGCCTATTACCGGATGAAACGGGATGTGGCGGGCACGTTGCTGCACCTTGCCCCCGGTTTTGGCAACGCGTTTGCCAACATCCACAACGCGCGCAAGGCAAATTCAGGGATGCTCAACATCGTTGGCGATCACGCGACGCATCACTTGCGGTATGAAAGCCCGCTCAAGGGCGACATTACCGGCATATCCCAAGCGGTCAGCCATTGGACCCGCCTGTCGCCGGATGCCGCGAGCGTCGCGGGTGACGGTGCAGAAGGTATCCGCGCCGCGCGCAGTCTGAACGGGCAAATCGCGACCTTGATCCTTCCGGCAAATACGGCGTGGGATGATGCCTCCGGCCCTGCGAAATGCCTGCCGCCAACCGCATTGACCCGCCCGGATCCAAGCCTGATCGAGGCCGCCGCCGCCCGCTTGTCTGCAAAGGGTGCCGCCCTGTTGATCGGGGGCGAGGCACTGTTCGGGGAGTTGCGCGCCCTCGCCGGCCAGATTGCGGCCCATACCGGCTGCCGCCTTATGGCTGATACGCTGATCCCCCGCATCGCCAAGGGGTCCGGCACGGCCAAGCTTGACCAGTTGGTCTATCCTGTGACGCCGAAGATCGCGCAACTGGCGCAAACGCAGTCGATTACGTTGATCGGAACGGACCGCCCCGTCGCCTTCTTTGCCTATCCGGAAAAACCCAGCGTGCCTGAACCGGCGGGCTGCATCATTGACGCGCTCTGCACACCAACGATGGATATCGCGTGGACATTGCAGGCGTTGGCCGATGCGGTCGGGGTCACCGGCAAGACCAAGGCAGAGGCCTATTCCCTTGCCCTGCCAGACCTGCCCGATGGCGATTTGACCCTTGCCAAAGTCGGTCAGGCGCTGGCGGCGCTGTTGCCGGAAAACGCGATAATCTGCAATGAATCGGTCACATCGGGTGGACATGTGATGCCGCCCACGCTCACCGCGCGGCCCCATGATGTGCTCAGCGGTACGGGCGGGGCGATCGGGTTGTGCCTGCCTGCCGCAAGTGGTGCTGCGATCGCCTGCCCCGACCGGAAAGTGATTGCCCTGACCGGGGACGGATCAGCGATGTACACGCTGCAATCGCTATGGACCATGGCGCGGGAAGGGCTGGACGTGACCGTCATCGTTTTTGCCAACCGCGGCTATCAGATATTACGCGATGAACTGACGAATGTGGGCGTGAACAGCTATGGCGCAAATGCGCAGGCAATGTTTGACGTCGAAAAGCCGGTTCTGGATTGGGTGGCGCTGGCCAAGGGCCACGGCGTGCCCGGCACCCGCGTGGACACGATGGAAGGATTTGTGAAATCGCTCAAGGCAGGGCTGGACAGTGACGGCCCCTCGCTGATCGAAGTTATCTGCCCCGCAAACGTCTGATCGCCGTTTCCGCCCCGCTACCGGCGCACGACCACTTCCGCACCGCGCTCTTCCGGCTCGTCATCCACCAGCCCGGTGGGAAAACCCGGCGCGGTGATTGAAAGTCCCGTCGCCTCCTCCAACCTTTCGATCATGCGGTCCGATTGCGCGCGTTCACCGTATCGTTTTTGGCCGTCTGTCATCATCCGGATCATCAGCGGAGACAGTTCCAGCGGGACGCCGTGATCATCGGCAATCTTTTGAAACAGGCCAATGTCCTTTTGCACCAGATCCATGGTGAAATTCACATCGCGCGAGCCTGACAGGATCAGTTGGCTTTCGGTTTCGTGCACAAAGGACGTGCCCGACGACATGGCAATTGCTTCGTATGTCATGCCCAGATCCATGCCTGCCGCCTTCATCACCGTGAGTGCCTCGCAGATCGACAGCAGGTTCATCGTCGCCAGATAATTGGTCATCACCTTGAGGGTCGATGAATTGCCAATCTCGCCGACGTGCAATATCCGCCGTCCCATGTGGGTGAGGATCGGCA
>JBARUV010000315.1:0-29453 GCA_049645905.1 Sulfitobacter sp. | reverse complement strand
AATGTCGGTGAGAGTCGCGACCGAGAAAGCATGGAGGCTTGCATTGAGGCCTGTCTGACCGGGCATTTGGTAAACACCACGACACATGCAGGATCGATCGCAGAAACCCTGCGACGGATGGCGTTTTTGTTTCCGCCGGAAGAGCAGGAGGCGCGATCATTTGATTTGATGACGTCGCTAAATCTGATCATCTGGCAAAGGTTGGTCAAAACCGCCGACGGCAATGGGCGCGTCGCACTGCGCGAGTATCTGGTCTTCGATCAGACTGTGCGGGATAGGTTCTTGAGTGTGCATCCGTTGGAATGGGGCAACGTCGTCAAACAAGTATTCTCGGACAGCTGTTCCAATCCTAAACTGATTGCCAGGACGATGGCGCAGTCCGCCGAGCAATTGGTGCAGCGCAAGATCGTCAGAGCGGAGGAGGTTACTGGAACCCTGCAGGCCGGCATCGGGTTTCTAGGGCAAATCAAGCTGTGATAAATGACAGCGTCGTCTGGGCAGTGGAAAGTGTGGCGAAACCACATAGCTTTAGCTGAGGTTTTTGTCGCAGCTCAGCCGCCGGTTTTACATTCGTCTGATAGATGCCCTTTTCTGCCGCCCCACGCTGGAATCGGTCGTTCGCTGCGGGGCGCACGAACTGGCAAGACGCGGACTTAGCCGACTTATGCAGTTGAAGCTAATGCTGACGCAGAAAGTTTTAGCGCTCGTAGCGATGCTTGATCTGCAGTGAAGCGAATGTCGCCATACCGGTTGTTCGCAAGAAGTAAAATCAGGCAATTTCAAACCATCCATTCGCTGCGTTTTGCATCAACAATCAAGACGCGGGACATATGCGTCGCCAGACTACGCTGCGGTCCCCTTGGATTTCTTAATCCGACCCCTAAGCGCCTCGAATCCAATGACCACATCCATCAACTCATTGGTGATCTCAGTTTGACGAACAGCGCGGGTGTCAGCCTTGAGTACTTCCAGTCGATCATCGACCGATTGCTCGGCTTGTTGCATCTGGGCAAGGCGCGCTGCGTTTTCGGTGACCAGTGCTTCGGCCGCGGCGCGAAATACGCTGGCAAAGAGATGGCTGCGGATCAGGGCAGCTAACAGAACATCGGCTGGCAAGGTAAAATCAGGCAGTGACCGCGAGTTCCACCGGCTGTCTGCAAGGCCTTCCAACAAATCAGGGGCAAGCGGTAACAGGATCTCGCAAACGGGTAGCTGCAGCCCCTGTGGCGCACGACGGGTATAGCCAAGCGTTACTGCGATCTCACGCTGCGGATCACGGCACCTGATTTCATCCAGATGGGTGACGATATCGCTGGCAAGCCGCCCGATACCGTCTGCCGATGCCGAAGGAAGGAAGACACTTTCCGGTCTGGCTCCTCGCCCCAGAAGTGCGTCATTCATTTGCGCGCCAACGCAAAGTATGCGAGGGGCGCTTGCTGTAGTGTCGCACGCGATGGGGTTCGCCAGCACCTCTGCCGCCAAAACCTCGTTGTAGTTACCGCAAAGCCCGTGATCAGAACCGAAAGCGATGAGGACATGCGTGGCGGTCTGATTGGAAACCGCAGCAAGAGGCCCATTGTGATGAAGAAACGCCCGAAACCCCCGAAGCACGGTCGCGTGGTAGGTGTCAATTGCGCGTGACGCGTTTTCATAGGGCACGGCATTGATGGCCGACAGCGTTTTCATCGTATGCACGATGCTGCGAATGCTTTGTAGGGTATCAGTGCGGCGTGTCAGTGTTTCAAGTGTCTGGGCCATTGCAGCCTGCCTCCATCCTCATTGCCTGCTTTGCGACTTTGATGAGCTTGTCACGGTCCTCATCGTGCAACGGTTCGTTTGCCGCGATGCGCGATGCGATTTCACCCAACTCCCCGCGCGCTGCGGTTCTGATTGCGGCCATTGCGCCTGTCGCATCGGCGTCTGACAGGCCATCGAACAGCCCCTCCATCGCCGCAAGCAATATGGTCAGTTGTTCACCGACAGGGATCGGATCGCGTTCGGGCTGGCGAAGTGCAGCACGCACCGCTGCACCGCGTGTCAACCGCGCTCTGGTCTCCTCATCAAGCCTCGTACCGAAGCGGGCGAAATCCTCTAGTTCCTCGAACTGCGACAACGTCACTCGCAGATTTCCAGCCACATCCCGAAACGCGCGGCTTTGTGCTTTGCCCCCAACGCGCGACACAGACACCCCCAGATCAACCGCGGGAAATTGGTTTTTGCGTACAAGTCGCGGTGACAGATAGATCTGACCATCAGTGATGGAAATCAGGTTGGTCGGAATATAGGCTGACAGGTTTTCAGCCTGGGTCTCCACCACCGGCAATGCGGTGATCGACCCACTTCCTGCCTGCGCGGTAAACTGCCCCGCGCGCTCCAACAGCCGCGCATGCACATAGAAGATATCACCGGGAAAGGCTTCGCGTCCTGGAGGGCGACGCAGCAACAGCGAAAGTTCGCGATAAGATCGCGCGTGGTGGGTAAGATCATCCATCACCACCAGCACGTCGCGGGCCTGATCGGCAAAATATCCCGCCATCGTCATCGCCGCATATGGTGCGATGAAAGACAGTCCCGGCGCATCTTCATCACCGGCCGTGATGACGACGGTGTTGCCCGTCATCCCACCTGCCCTGATTGCCTCGATGACCTTGGCAACCGCATCACCCCGTTGCCCGATCGCGCAATAAATACAGATCACACCGGTATCAATTTGATTGAGGATTGTATCCACCGCGATCGAAGTCTTGCCGGTCTGGCGGTCGCCGATGATCAACTCTCGCTGTCCCAATCCGACAGGCACCGCGGCATCAATTGCCTTTACCCCGGTTGCCAACGGGCGCGAGATAGCAGCGCGATCCAGAATTTCAGGTGCTTCGGCCTCAACCGGGCGCTCTGCCACCGGCTCAATCTTACCCTTGCCGTCGCAGGGGCGTCCAAGCGCATCAACCACACGACCGAGCAGAGCGGGGCCAACCGGTACGCTGACCACCCGGCGCGTACGCTGAACGTCTTCGCCAACCGCCACGCGCTCGGAAGGGCCAAGCAGGGCAACACCAAGTCGACCCGGTTCCAGGTCAAGCACGATGCCGTGCACACCGGATGCAAATTGCAGCAACTCATCCGAAAGCGCGCGCGCCAGCCCGGTAACAATGGCAATCCCGTCGCCAACCTCGGTCACTTTGCCAATTTCGCTCAACTTCGGGGTTGGAGACGGGCTGTCCAGAAGTGCTTGCAGCAATGCATCGGGGCGTGTGTCATGTTCCGTGCTCTCAGTGGCCATCGCCCTGCACCTTCACACCAACACCTGCCGCCAACTTCTCTTCCAGCAGGGTATTAAGCCCGTCAATATACGTGTCCACGGTCCAAGCCACCTGCGCACCGCCCAACCGCAGGATCAGTCCCGGGGCCTGCGCGCGGTCAGTGTCAAAGCGCAATGGCATGTCTAGCAAAATATCGTTCAAATCCGCCTCCAATCTCTTGCGCGCGGCCTTTGGCAACGGATCGCGGGTGGTCGCAGTCGCCTCCGCATCTTCTCCGGCCGCTTTCAGCAGTTCCTCAGACATTGGGCGAAGCCGGGATGTGACATGGGCCACAATCTGTTCCTCCAGCGTCTCATCAGCCAGATCGTCCAACGCCTTGCGGGTCAGCGACAACAACGCCTCCGCCCCTGCGCGGTGCAACTCGGTAGTGTATTTGTGGCCTTCTTCCTCCAGATGAGTTGCCCAGTCCTTGCGCTCCTGCTCAAGCTGTGAACGTGCCTTTGTCAAAAGCGCATCACGCTCATCCCCGGCCTTCTGGAGCGCGCGGTCGGTCATCGCAGCCTCGTTGGCGTGCAAGGAGGTGAGTTGGCCATGATATTGCCCTTCGATCGCGCGGGCCTTTTCTTCAGCAACGGTCGCTTCGGCCATCCGATTGGCAATCTCCGCCTCTCGGGCATCAATCCCGTTCAGGATAGGGCGGTAGAGAAATCGCTTCAGCAGCCAAACCAGCACCAGAAAATTGATGATCTGTGCGGCGACGGTGATCCAGTCTATCGACATCGTCTAGCCACCTGTTGTCTGGGCCGTTTCCACAACAGCATTCCAGAACGGATTGGCAAAGATCAGGATCATCGCGACAACGAAACAGTAGATTGCAGTGGATTCGATCATCGCAAGACTGACGAACAGTGTGCGCGACAGAGTGGATGAAGCGTCGGGCTGCTGTGCAATTGCGTTGAGCGCGGTTGCTGCAGCGCGACCTTCGCCCAAGGCGGGGCCCAACGCCCCAAAAGACACTGTCATGCCGGCGGTGAAAATCGAAATAGCTGCAATTATTGCAAGTTCTGTCATGTGGTTTCCTTTGCTTTGTCCGGATTACTTGGCACCGCAGTCGCGGAAGAGATGTAGACCGTCGCCAGAATGGCAAAGATGTAGGCTTGGACCAGCCCGGTCAGCAGGCCCAGCATGTCCATCACGACGGGAAAGAAGAACGGCGCCACACCTAGCAGGATCACGGCGATGACTGCCCCGCTCATGATGTTGCCGTAAAGGCGGATAGCGAGAGATACCGCGCGGGTGAACTCACTGATGATGTTGAAGGGCAGCATCAAGGGCGTCGGCTCAATATATGTTTTCAGATACCCGCCCAACCCGCGGCTGGTAATGCCAAAGAGTGGCACCGCTACCACAACCGAAATCGCCAGAGCCGCCGTTGTCGAAAGCGACGCCGTAGGCGCATCAAATCCCGGCACAACCAGCAGCACGTTTGATGTGGCGATGAACAGAAACAACGTGCCAACAAAATAAAGCAGGTGACGGGAGGGCCGTCTGGTTACTTCTTCGATCTGGCCCTGAATGCCCTGCACGATCACTTCCAGCATCGTGCGCCAGCGGTTTGGCGGCACGTCCGGACGCAGGTTGCGGGTTATCAGCATCGCGACCAAGGTTAGAAACACCATGATGATCCAGGTATTGACGATGGTGGCGTTGACAGGAATGCCCCACGCCTTGAACACGATGATGTTGTCAGGTGTCAGATCCATCACACATCTCCCTGCTTCGACCAAGGCCGGGCAATTGCGATGGCAACAAAGCGTATCAGCAGGAATGACAGGGCGTAGCCAGCAAAGGCCCAAACCCCCATCTGCGCTACCAGCCAGCCGACGGCTAGCAACAAGGCAATCCGCAAGCCCGCACTGACCAGCAGTATCCCTGTTGGCCGCGCCGCGCCGAGCGCGAGCCGCATACCAAAGGCGAGCCCGGCAAAAAACAGCGCGCTAATCCCCGCCCCAACCGCCAGCCCAAGCATCAATGCGCTCCAGTCGATACTCATCATTCCCCGCCTCCTCCTTCTTTGCCGATCCAGCCCCATGCGATCAGACTACCAAGCACGACGCCGCCAAGGATGAGGGCGATAGTCCAGGGAAATTGCTGTGGCGCTACACGATCAAGCCACAGCCCAAGAAACGCACCGCCTACTGTAGGGACGGCGATTGACCAGCCGATCATTCCGAAAGTGCCAATACCGCGCAGGGGGCTGGGCCCCGGATTATCCCGTGCAGCCTTCTTGCGCTCTGCCAGACGCCCGATATCGTCAGCAGGTGTGTCGGGTTTTTTAATCATGGCTGTGGCTTTCGCAAGTCAGCAAAACGGCGGAGCATATTGGCCTCCAGCCGCGACAGGGCGGCGCGCGCGCGGCGTTCATCTTCATCAATCTCGACAAATGTGGCGCGCACGGTTTCGCGCAAGCTGGCAAGGTCATCCCCCTGCACGCCGCGCCGAACCGCGACATCAACCACGTGACCTTTCTTGACCAGCAGCCCCTCGTCGATGCCAAAAACCAGCTCGGCCCCGTCCAGTGTCATCAGGGTCAGTACCGAGGGTACAAGTGCGGTTACGAAATCGGTGTGATTGGGCAGAATTCCGAAGGCACCGTTTTCGGCAACGCCGGACAAAGAGATTGCGCGCCCGTCGTATAGGGTCCGCGCCGGGAGGTGCAACATGACTTGCATATCGGGGGCCATACTCATTGCCGGGTCTCCAGATCCGCCAATCCGCCAATCATGTAATAAGCGCTTTCGGGAAGGTCGAATTCGGTCTGGTCCAATATCGCTTCACAACCATCCAACGTCTGATCAATCGTAACCATTCTTCCTTCGGTGCCGGTGAATGACCCTGTAGTGAAAAACGGTTGTGTCAGAAAACGCTCCAACCGCCGCGCACGGGCTACTGTGGAGCGATCGTCCGATGATAGCTCTTCGAGCCCCAGCATTGCGATGATGTCACGAAGTTCTTCATATTCGGCAAGCGTTCGGCGCACGGCGCGGGCGATATCGTAATGCCGCTGACCGACAACTGCGGGGGTCAGCATAACCGAGGCAGATGCCAACGGATCGACAGCAGGATACAGCCCTTCACTGGCGCGCTTGCGTGACAGCACAACCGTGGCCGAGAGATGTGAGAAGATATGCGCCGCCGCCGGATCGGTGAAATCATCCGCGGGCACATACACTGCCTGAATTGAGGTGATCGCTCCTTTGCGGGTAGAAGCAATTCGTTCCTCCAGCGCCGCCAGTTCGGTGGCCATTGTCGGCTGGTATCCCACACGCGACGGCATCCGGCCCATTAGGCCCGAAACCTCGGAACCGGCCTGAACAAAACGGAAGATATTATCGATCAGCAAGAGCACGTCCTGCTGTTTGTCGTCGCGAAAATACTCAGCCATCGTCAGCGCCGAATTACCTACCAGAAACCTCACGCCGGGGGCTTCGTTCATCTGGCCAAACAGCATGACGGTCTTGTCGCGCACCCCCGCCTCGCCCATTTCGCGATAAAGTTCCTCGGCCTCACGGGACCGCTCGCCGATGCCGCAAAACAGGCTGACGCCCTTATGGTGCTGCACAGTGTTGTTAATCAACTCAGTGATCAACACGGTTTTGCCGACACCGGCACCGCCAAAAAGCCCGGTTTTGCCGCCGCGTTCGATCGGGGACAATAGATCAATTGCCTTGATCCCGGTTTCCAGAATTTCAGCGCTTACCACCCGATCACTCAGAGCTGGCGGCGCTTGGTGGATTGACCGGCGGGCCGTCGCTACCGGGGCGGGCTTTCCGTCAATCGGCTCGCCAAAAACATTCAGCATGCGGCCCAGAACTGCGTCACCGACGGGTACTTCGATGGGGGCACCGGTTGTGCGCACGGGCATACCCAATCCAAGCCCCCGCACCGGCGCAAGCGCCATGCAACGCACGATGCCTTCGCCGATCAGCGACGACACTTCAAGACCGACATCACCGGCGAAAAGCAGGTCATGAATGCGTGGCACGGCATCGGGAAAGAACGCATCCACGACCCCGCCACGGATGGCAACGATTGTGCCTTCGGTTGCGGCGTCTTGCATTTGGGATGCGGTCGCGGTCATTGCTTCGCCTCACCTTGCCTGCGCCACGCGGGTGCCCGCGCCGCCGTCCAGAATGGCAACGGCATCTTCTAGCCGCCCGATTCCGGCAAATCCGCCCGTTTCAGCAAAGTCGCTGGCGGCCTTCACCTTCGGCCGCATTGAGCCGTCCGGAAGAACAAGCGCGCGCGCCTCGGCTGGGGTTAAGCCAGAGATAGGCGCCGCATTCTCGGTTCCGAAATCACGATAGACCGCATCAACATCGGTCAGCAGCAACAAAGCGTCGGCGCCGAGTTGACACGCAAGCAATGCACTGGCCGCATCCTTGTCGATCACCGCTTCGACGCCGGCCATCGAGCCGTCGTCGCGGCGCATTACAGGGATACCGCCGCCGCCCGCGCAGACGACGATGACGCCCTGATCCAGAAGCAATTGCAGCACGCGCATGTCGGGGATTTCAACCGGCTTTGGCGATGGCACCACGCGACGCCATTTGTCGCCGTCCGCAGCAATCAACCAACCTGCGGCTTTTGCTCGCGCTTCAGCCTCTTCCCGATCGTAGACGGGGCCAACAAACTTGGTCGGCTTGCCAAAGGCAGGGTCTGTTCGATCAACCACAACCTGCGTCAAGAGCGTGGCAACGGGCCGGTCATGGGCCAGCGCGTTCTCAAGCTCTTGCTCGATCATGTAGCCGATCATGCCTTCGGTTTCGGCCCCCAGAACATCAAGCGGATAAGCCTCGTCCGGCTTATAGGCCGCACCCTGTAACGCCAGCAGCCCGACTTGCGGCCCGTTGCCGTGGGTCACGACCAGATTATGACCCGCCTGCACAATGTCTGCCAGCGCGCGCGCAGCCAGTTTGACATTCTCGCGCTGCACGGCAGCGGTCAGCGGCTCGCCCCGTTTCAGCAAAGCGTTTCCGCCCAGTGCCGCAACAACCAACATCTATGCCCCCAAAGTGGCGACCAAAACCGCCTTGATCGTGTGCATCCGGTTCTCGGCCTGATCGAACACAATCGAGGCTTCGCTTTCGAATACATCTTCGGTGACTTCCATTGCGTCGATGCCGAACTCGGTCTTCATCTCGGCCCCGATTGTGGTTTCCGTGTTGTGGAACGCAGGCAGGCAATGCATGAATTTTGCGCGCGGGTTGCCGGTCTTTGCCATCAGACCGGCGTTGACCTGATAGGGCGTCAACAGTTTGATCCGCTCAGCCCATTTTTCCTTGGCTTCACCCATCGACACCCAGACGTCGGTATAGATGAAATCAACGCCGTTCACGGCGGCGTCCACATCCTCGGAAATCATGATCCGCGCGCCGGTCTGATCCGCAATGTCCTGCGCTTCGTCTCGGATCTCTTGTGTCGGCCAACATGCCTTTGGCGCGCAAAGCCGTACGTCCATGCCCATCTTGGCGCCGCCAATCAGCAGGCTGTCACCCATGTTGTTGCCCGCATCACCAAGGAACGCATACGCAACCTTGTGCAGAGGCTTTTCTACATGTTCCATCATGGTCAGGAAATCTGCCAGAATCTGAGTCGGGTGGAATTCATCCGTCAGACCGTTGTAAACAGGTACGCCCGAATAATCGGCGAGCTGTTGCACCACCGTCTGGCCAAAACCGCGATATTCGATCGCGTCATAGATCCGGCCCAAAACCCTCGCCGTGTCTTTCACCGATTCCTTGTGACCAATATGGCTGCCGGTCGGTCCCAGATAGGTAACACGTGCGCCCTGATCATAAGCAGCGACCTCAAAACCGACCCGGGTACGGGTGGAGTTCTTCTCAAAGATCAGGGCGATATCCTTACCCTGCAATCTTGGCACCTCGGTTCCTGCGTATTTCGCCGTTTTCAGGTCGGCGGCAAGCTTCAGCAGAAACCCGATTTCGCGTGGTGTAAAATCGCGCAGCGTCAGAAAATGTCGGTTCTTCAGATTGAAAGCCATGTCTGCTCTCCTTTCAAATTAAACAGCGTCTCGGATTGTCGGGCAGCTCATGCAGTGACCGCCGCCGCGACCACGGCCAAGCTCGGCCCCGGGCATGGCCAGCACTTCGATGCCAGCGGCTTTCAGCGCCGCGTTGGTGTCATCGTTGCGGTCGTAACCGATGACCACACCAGGGCGCAGAGCCAACACGTTGTTGCCGTCGTTCCATTGCTCGCGAGCACGTTCTTCGCCTGTGTTGCCACCCGTCGGCACAATCTGAAGGCTTTTGTAGCCAAGCACCTCAGCGACGATGTCAAAGATCGGACGTGGATCGAGTCGGAAGTCGAGCGGTGCAGCCCCCTCACCAGGCCGGATGTCATAGCAGACAAGTTCTTCCGCGACCTCTTTGAAGGTCGTCACCACGTCGCCGCCGCATAGCGTAAACACGGTATCAAGGTGCATTGCCGCGCGTGATTTCGGGATTTGGAACGCCAAAACCCGTTGCGCGGCACCGGTATCAAATAACGCCTCGGACAGCTGACCGATGCCTTGGGGTGAAGATCGTTCGCCCATGCCAACCAGCACTGTGCCATCACCAACGGGCATGATGTCACCACCTTCAAGCGTTGCCAGCCCGTGATCAACGGTCGGATCGCCCCAGTGGATTGTGGCCTTGCCCGCGAACTTCGGGTGAAATTTGTAGATGGCAGTATTGAGCAGGGTTTCAGGGCGGCGGGCGGCCCAATGCATCGGGTTGACCACCACGCCATCATAAATCCACGCGGAGTTATCACGTGTGAAAAGCGCATTCGGCAGCGGCGGCAGAATAAACCCGTGTTGCCCAAGATAGCCGCCGAAGAGGCCGGATGGCTTGAACGGCAAATCATCCGTCGCAAGGCCGCCTAACAGGTGTTCGGCCAGCTTCGCGGCGGGCAGTTCATCCATCCAGCTGCGCAATTCCGACATCATACCAACGCCGATTTGATCGGGATTGATCCGTTGAGCGAGAACCCAAGCGCGGCCTTCAGCCAGTTCCAGCGTTTCGGCCAGCAAGTCGTTCACATCCAGAACCTCGACGCCTTCGTCGCGCATCAAGCTCGCAAATGCGTCGTGGTCTTTTTGCGCCTGCTTGACCCAAAAGACATCGTCAAACAGCAGGTCTTGACAGTTGGAGGGCGTCAAGCGACGATGCGCCAAACCGGGGCGGCAAATGATGACCTGTCGCAGTTTGCCGGTCTCGGAATGGGCGCCCAAAGCATGTTCAGTCATGATATTTTCCTGTTCAAATTTTAGAGAACTGCCGCGATGCTGAGTGCCGCACTAATGAACACGGTCAGGATCAGCAGCAGCGGCCAGATGAAGGCGAGCCAGCGGTCATAAGAGACGCGCCCGATGGCCAGTCCGCCGATTACCACAGCGAAGGTTGGGTTAAAGAGGTTCACAAGACCGTTCGCCGACTGATACGCCGTGACCACAAGGTCGCGCCCGACGCCTGCGAAATCGCCAAGCGGCGCGAGGATCGGCATCGACAGGACGGCGAGACCCGACGAGGACGGCACGAAGAAGCTCATCCCGACTTCGATCCAGAACATCAGGTTGATAAACGCAAGCTCGGGCAAACCGCCCAGCGATTGTTCCGCGCTGTGCAGGATTGAATCGGCGATCAGGCCATTATCCATGATCACGACAATCGCGCGGGCAAGTCCGATGATCAGGGCCACGCCCAACAATTCCCGCGCGCCGTCAACGAAATTGCTGGTCAATTTCTTTTCACCCATGCGGGCAATCAGGCCGGTTACGATCGCCGACCCAAGAAACAACGCACCCATGCGCGCCATCCACCAGCCTTGCGAGGACACGCCCCAGATCATCACAGCGAAGGTCAGCGCAAAGATAACCAGAACGATTTTCTGTGTGCCGGTAAGCGTGGCGTCTTCTTTTTGCCCTGCCTCGCGATCCTTCAAGAAAAACGCGCGGTGGGCGGCGGCCTGTTTGGCCACGACCGAGCACGAAGGGTCGGCTTTGACCCGTGCGGCATAGCGCATAACATATGCAGCACATAATGCCAGTCCACCCAACAGAACGACCAAGCGAAGCGCCATGCCCTCAGTAAACGGAATGCCCGCCGAATTCGCGGCGATGACGGTCGCAAAGGGGTTGATGGTCGACCCGAGCACACCGATGCCCGCGCCGATCAGGATGATCGCAACGCCAGTAACCGCGTCATAGCCTGCGGCAATCATAACGGGCACGAGGATGGCATAGAAGGCCATTGTTTCCTCGGCCATGCCGTATGTCGTGCCGCCCAGTGCAAAAAGGGACATCATGATCGGGATCATCCAGATCTCTCGCCCTTGGAGCTTGCGCATCGCCGTGCGGACGCCGCTATCAATTGACCCAGTGGCGTTAACGACACCAAGGAAGCCGCCAAGAAACAGAACGAAAAGCGCAACGTCAATGGCATTGGCGACATAGCTGTTGGGGTCATAGAATCCGGCACCGGGAGCCATCATGACGTCAACAAAACCCTGCGGGTTCGACTCGACGGCCTTGTAAGTCCCTGCCACAGCAATTTCGCGTCCGACGCTCTCGCTCATGGCGCGGTCATAGCTGCCCGCGGGGATGATCCAAGTCAACGCCGCGACGAAAATGAGCAGAAAAAATAGAATCGTAAAAGCGGTAGGGAATCGCGAGGCGAGTCCCGCTTCGGGGTCGGTCTCTGGCACATTGGTGTTCTCTGGCGACATGGAGAATCTCCTTTAGTAACCGTGAATCGGGTCCGCGGCAGATGTGAAAACCCAGATTGCTGCCTAAGGGCATATTTCCGCGTTGCTATGAAAGTTGGAGTAGACCTTTGCCCAGCACAGGACATTAACCTCGGTCAATAGGGCTGATGACCATGTAACACAGATGGCAGAAATGCAGAGCACCATACTGCAAGGTCGAACAGGGGCGGTTTTCGAAGATGCAACGACGTCGCGCAAAAACTTCTCGGCCCTATGGCGGCGTTCGCTTGCGATAGGTGGCAACAATTGCCTTGCGGGTGGCGTCAGGTTGTCGATCAACCGCATCGGCCAGATCGCGCAACTCACGGCGAAGTCCATGCACCTGATCAAGTAGCGACAGCACCACCGGCACAGCGTCGCGGGGCAGTGACAGGTCTTTATTAAGATCGCAGACCAGCCGGATTCGGGCAACATCCAGTTCATCGAAGACTGGGCCGTGTTCACTAATGGCGGGCCTGACCCACCCCTCGCTCACCCAAAGGCGAAGGTCGCGCAGTTGTAAGCGATGTACCGTCGCCACGACCTGTTTCTCGTCCAGTTTCATGCCGATCTCCACAGATTTTCACGCGGGTCATGGGGGGCTGCGCCGCGCCAGTCTCGCGCCAGCTTCTCCATTTTCACATTAATGTTGTCGGGCAGTATAATTTTCACGCGCGCGTATTGATCGCCTGCAGCTCCCTTCGCGGGTTTGATGCCTCTGCCCTTCAGCCGCAGTCGGCGCCCGGATGACGCACCCTTTGGCACTGCCACCGAAACCCGACCTGAAATTGTCGGCACCTCGACCTTGGCACCCAGCACCGCCTCGTCGAAAGTGATCGGCAGTTCAATCTCGATATCGCTGCCATCGCGCGTAAAAAATGGATGTGGGCGCACTCCAATGTTTACATAGGCGTCACCGGCTGGCCCACCGCCAACCCCTGGCTGGCCCTTACCGCGAAGACGTAAGGTTTGGCCATCGCTGACACCTGCGGGAATGGTCAATTCAATCGTGTTTCCGCCGGGCAACGGCACAGCGCGTTTTGCGCCCTGCGCGGCGTCGATAAATTCCACATCTAGATGATAGCGCAGATCCGCCCCGCGGGCGGCATCGCCATGGCCCGCCGACCCGCCCGGCGGCCCGCCCTGTGCGCGCTGTCGAAACAGGTCGGAAAAGAAGTCAGAAGCATCCTCAAAATCGCCATATCCAGCGGTGGAATCATAACGACCCTGTGGATCAGCCCCGGCATGTTGGTGGTAATATTGCCGTTCGGGTCGTTCCTGCCCACTTGCGTCAATTTTGCCCGCGTCAAATCGGCGGCGTTTTTCAACGTCGCTCAGAATGTCGTTGGCGGAACCCACCTTCTGGAACTCGGCTTCCTTTGTCTTATCGCCCGGGTGCAAATCGGGGTGCAATTTCTTGGCAAGTTTACGGTAGGCTTTTTTGATCTCGTCCTGCGTCGCGTCACGCGCCACTCCGAGCACTTTGTAGGGATCGTCACTCATTCGCAGCCTCCGTCAGCACCGACTTGCCAGAAATGCTATCGGCGCTTCACCTTCCATTTTCAAAAAACCTTGCTCACACGGGCACAGCATCAGCCGTCTTGCCAACCACTTTTTTGGTATCGTTGATAAGGTCATCGGCGGCTTCAACCTCATTGCTTAGCAGCAAGGCGCTACAACGCGACATCATGTCTGCGCAATCCTGTGCATCCTCAGCGATCCGCTGCATGGAATGTGACTGCCATGTTGCAATGGTCTGCGCCACAGAGGCCGGATCGTTGGCTGTGGCAGTTTCAGTATCTGCACATGTTTCCAACGCTGTGCGCGTCGCGTCATGCCTACGCTTGAACCATTTCGTCATAAACTCTTCGGTCTCTTTCAGAATGCTTTCCTGTGCCTGCCAGAAATGCATGGCAAGATGCTCACCAGCCGGGGCGGCAAGGAAAGGCGCTTGAAAAGCAGAGGTTCCGATTGTCTGACTTGCGGGGGTCTTCTTTGATTCGGTCATGTCTTAATCCTCCGACAATGAACTATGTTCGCCAAGCATGACAGGTATGAACACCCCGCGCTTTAATCCGGATCAATAGTATGAGATGCCTTTCGCACCGGTTCGGCAGGGGTTCGCCGACACGGAACCAGTGGTTGATTTGGGTCATTTTCATTCGCCCGCTGATCCCTATGTTGATTTTGAGCGTTTTGATATCGCCGCCCAAGTTCAAACCTCGGGTGGGGAATAAAAGATTGGCCCTATTTGTTACGGGCGCATGTTTTGGAGGCCCGTCATGGAACTTACTACTCACGTATTCGACAAGGCAAAGGCTGTCGGGCTCAATGCCAAACCAACGCCGCATCGCAAAAGTGTCGACCTTGCCCCGATTCTCGCCACGAAATACGCAGGCCACGCCCGGGCGGGCAGTCAGATCGTACAGGAAGGCGATGACGCGGGCTATTTTATCTACCTGATCGACGGGGCGCTGAGCGTGTCGAAATCGATGACCGATGGCGAAACGCAGGTCATAGACCTGATGCTGCCCGACGATCTGGTCCATATCGCGGCAAGTGACGGGTTAACTGCCCCATTTTCCATTGAGGCACTTGAAGCATCACGCTTCGCCAGGTTCAAAGAGTTGCCGAAGGAACTTTCAGAGCAACATCTGCACGACCTGAGGTTCTACTTTCTCGATCGTATGGGCGCGGCTCAAGCCAGAATCGTCGAACTCATGCTGAGGCTTGGAAAGGGTAGCGCCGCGACGCGTCTAGCCTGTTTCCTGATTGAGCTGTCGATGCGGCTTAAGGCATTGCCCGGAGGCGAAGGTGCAAATCGTGGCCCAAAGTTGAATCAGCAGCAATTAGGAGAGCTGACGGGTCTTACCAGCGTGCATGTCTGCCGCACACTGCGGCGGTTCACCCGCGACGGCTTAATCACCACCGATGCGCATTCACACATTACAATCAACAATCTGGAAGGCTTGGCTGAAATCGCCGATATCGACTTGGACCAGTTGCGTTCAGAGATTATCACGCGGCAATAACGCTCAGCGCGTCTCTACAATCTCACCCAAGACTTCGCCTGCGATCCGCTCGGAGGCGTCATTTGCAATGTCGCCGACCGACAGCACCCCGACAAGCCGCTCCGCACGATCCAGAACCAGAAGTCGCCTGATCTGCAAATCCCCCATGATACCGGCTGCGTTCTCGACCGAGTCGGTATCGTGGCAGATATAGATGTGTTTGGTCATGACGGCGCGGACCGTCAGATCAGAGTAACCCTGGCCCGGCGGAAGCCTGACGACAATGTCCCGATCAGTCAGAACGCCGACCGCATGACCACTTTCGAGGACCGGCAGAATACCGATATTCGCATCACGCATCAGTTCGGCTGCATAAAGGACTGAGGACCCGGGGCTGACATGGATGACCGGCTTACTCATGATCTGACTTGTTTTCATGGCACAATGTCCGTCATATCCCTGACATTCTCTTGGCATTGACCCGGAAAGCGCTGATCCAGCGGTGTGCTATCGGAAAGCATGCAGCTGGATCAGGCCATGTTGCTAAACACCAGGTACTGTGCAGTCATTTGCATCTAATTCATGCACGGGATCAGTGGCCGAGCATTCCTGGTGACTGATCGGGTATTGCCCGGGTTCTGTACACCCAAGCAACGCCAAGGTCATTGCGAAGAGTGCTATTTGCGAGGTTCTGAACATTTGGGTCTCCTTCATTTTCTTGGTTTGGACGATTCTCAAAGCTTTGAATGCCACATCCCCAGCGTCGCCGAGTTAACCTGAGGCAATCTGACCTCTTTGTTTTGCGCCGTGAAACGATACTTTCACATAGCGGCTGCGCGGAAAACCTGACCTTTGGCGAATTGCCGGACTAGGGTCTTTCTCGGGGCCCCGGTTGCTGCAAGGACTGAAACCGTCGATTACAACTAAGTGCTATTCGGGTACCGGCTGTCCGATCTGCATTGCCGTAAAGGCCGACTCGCCCATGCGCTTGAGAAGCGACAGTTGCAATTCAAGCCATGACATATGGCCTTCTTCATCAAGAGCGGTGCGCTCGAACAAATTCCGGGTACCGATATCACCGGCCTCACCGGCCTGCCGCGCGGCCATTGTGTAAAAAGTGATCGCTTCCTTCTCATCAACAAGATCGCTGTTGAACATTTCCTCCAGCGATTGCGCGCGAGCCGGCACCTTCGCGGCCTGAA
Source organism: Sulfitobacter sp. (assembly GCA_049645905.1). Lineage (GTDB taxonomy): Bacteria > Pseudomonadota > Alphaproteobacteria > Rhodobacterales > Rhodobacteraceae > Sulfitobacter. The sequence continues at coordinate 13,172 of JBARUV010000315.1, read as the reverse complement.
GTTTGGGAGTACCTCCAAGAAAGACTAACCGTCGTGAGTATTCTTCGGCGTGGCCAAGCTCTTCCAGCATTTCAGCGCGCATCTTGGTTGCCAGTTTATCCAGACCCCAATCTTCGGTTGTCAGCACATGCAACATGTACTGATTCACGGCGGCGAGCTCCATGGAAATGGCTTTTTGAAGATTTTCAAGCGTTTGGGCGTTGTCGGACATATGTTTTCCCTTCTCGAATTTGGATTTAGAGCTACTCGCTCCAGCCGTGGACATGGACGTCTCTGCCGGAATGACCTTTCAGGATTTTCGTGGCAAGTTTCTCTTTTGCCTTATCCGCCGTTCGCACCCAGACGAGAATTCCGCCGTTTCGGATCTGGTCGGCATAGTAATCCTGGTGATGCCGACCGATCCGGCGGGCCAGCAAAGCGCCGACCACCGCAGCCGGGCTGCCACCAATCGCAATCGCGGCAATTGAGGCCGCCAGCGTGCTGACTGGAGTCAGCATCGCCGCCATCGCGATATAGGAGCCCAGGAAGAAGAAACCGCCTGCAACCGCCCCTTGCAATTCACCAATTGCTTCTTCGGAAACGAATGCTGCGCGCGGCGCGTCGGGGTTGTCTTCCAGTTCGGAGGCTTGCCAATAGGCCGAGCCGAGCTTTTCTTTCAACTCGTCAGCGCCGCCCAAGAGGCTGATGTCATAGCGGTTGAAACCCGCCATGCGCAGATCATAAATCGCGGCCTGAAGACTTTCGAAACTGTCGAAGACACCGACGGCCTCGGGAATATTGATATAGGTGGTTTTTGTTTTGGCTTCAGGCATCGGCATGATGAAATCCCATACTGTTCGCTGGTTTTCTACGTGATCTCGATGCGTCTGGAACTAACTTGAATCAATCCGCAATCACCGGCGAACGCATGAGGTCTCATCTTGCATTACCCGACAAGTGCACGCGTCGCGGTGGCGATCACCACTTCTTCGTCGGTCGGCACGACCAGCACGTCAACCTGTGATGCGGCGCGGCTTATGCGCGTGGCGTTGGCGCAGTTGGCGCTTTCGTCCAGATCAACGCCAAGCCAAGCAAGACGCTGGCATATCAGGCTGCGAATATGGTCCGAGTTTTCGCCGATACCAGCCGTGAACACGAGCGCGTCTAACCCCCCGATCGCGCTAACGAGGCCACAAAGGACGGACGCGGCGCGGTAACAGAAAAGATCTATCGCTTCGCGGGCTTGGGGAGTGTCGCTTTCTTCCAACACATGCATGTTGTTGCTGATTTCGGAAACACCCAACAGACCGGATTTGCGGTAGAGAAGATGTTCGACTTCGGCTGCCGACATTCCCTTGTGTTGCATCAGATAGAGCACAACACCCGCGTCCAATGCGCCGCAACGGCGTCCCATCATCAGCCCGTCAAGTGCGGTGAACCCCATGCTGGTGGCAACGCTTTTACGATTTTTCATCGCGCACATGCTGGCGCCATTTCCAAGATGAGCAACAATCACGCGGCCGTCGGCGCGCTCACCCAGATGCTGGGGCAATATGCTTGCGATGTAATCATAAGACAGCCCGTGAAAGCCGTAGCGGATGATCCCTTCGTCGCTCAGGTCGCGCGGCAGGGCAAAGAGCTGGGCAAGGCGACTTTGCGTCCGGTGAAAGCTGGTGTCGAAACAGGCGACTTGCGGCAGGTTCGCTTGCCACGCGGCAACCGCGCGGATGGCTGCAAGGTTGTGCGGCTGATGCAGCGGTGCGAGCGGCGCCAACTGTTCCAATTCCCTCAGAGCCGCGCCGTCAATCAAGGCGGGGGCAGTGAAGTTCCGCCCGCCGTGAACAACCCTGTGGCCAACAGCAACAAGTGTCGTGTCGCCTTCGTGGTGTTGTAGCCAGGTCAGCAGCATTGCCACGATCGTCTCATGGTTCGCCGCACCGTCGAGATTACTGAGCTCACCTTTGTCGAGCGCCACATCCTTGCCGTCGAAGGGCGAGAAAACCGGCGCGCGCCCAATGCCGGCGATCTTTCCGCGGATCACGGGCGTGGCGTCCGCGTCAATGGGATAGACGGCAAACTTGATGCTGGATGATCCAGCATTGAGTACAAGTATCACGTCGCTCATGATACTGTTTCTCGCGCGTGGTGGATGAAAAGCTGGGCCATCGCCGACGAGGCGAGCCGGGACATTACGCCATCAGCCCGGCTGGTCAGGATGATCGGCACGCGCGCGCCCAAGACGATCCCAGCGGCTTCGGCACCTGCAAGATGGATCAGCTGTTTGGCGATCATGTTGCCGGCCTCAAGGTCGGGAACGACCAGAATGTCAGCGTCACCAGCCACCTCGGACACAATGCCTTTGGCCTTCGCCGCCGATTTCGACACCGCATTGTCAAAGGCCAACGGCCCATCGAGCACGCCGCCGGTGATCTGGCCCCGGTCCCACATCTTGCAGAGTGCGGCGGCGTCGAGCGTCGACGGGATTTTCGGATAGACGGTTTCGACCGCTGAGAGGATCGCCACCTTTGGCTGCTCGACCCCAAGGGCCTGGGCAAGGTCGATTGCATTCTGGACGATGTCGCGCTTGGTATCGAGATCAGGGAAGATATTGATCGCCGCATCGGTGATGAACAGAGGCTTGGGGTAATGCGGAACATCCAGCGCAAAGATGTGGCTCATCCGGCGTTCGGTGCGCAGACCTGTATTGCTGTCGACCACCGGCTCCATCAACTCATCAGTGTGCAACTTGCCTTTCATCAAAGCCTCGACCTTGCCGTTTCGGACCAGCTCGACGGCACGTTCCGCGGCAGCATGGCTGTGCGGGACGTCGACGATCTCGGCCCCACCGAGATCACAGCCGAATTCCTTGGCCACGCTTTCGAGTTTCGCCTTGGGCGCAATGAGGATCGGGACGATCAGACCTTGGCTGGCCGCCTCCAAAGCGCCCCTAAGCGAAAGCGCGTCGCAAGGGTGGACAACCGCCGTGCGAACGGGCACCAGCACATGTGCCGCGTCAATCAGGTCAGCGTAGCGGGCACCGCGTTCATGCAGATGGACCTCAGGCAAGACCACGCGGGGGCGGCGAACCTTCTCAGTCGGGGCGATGACTTCGGCCTGTCCCTTGATCGCGGTCTCGCCATCCTGATTTGTGCAAAGACAGTTAAGCACCACGCGCTTGGTTTTGTTGTCTTTTGACGCCACCGTCACACGAACCGTAACCGTATCGCCCAAGCCTACGGGCCTGCGAAAGCTGATGTTCTGGTTCAGGTAGATCGTGCCGGGGCCTGGAAGTTCGGTGCCCAGAACCGCCGAAATCAGCGCGCCACCCCACATGCCATGCGCGATGACTTCGTGAAACATGTCGGACTTGGCATATTCTTCATCAACATGGGCTGGGTTCACATCTCCGGACATCACCGCGAACAGCTCGATGTCCTCGGTTTTTAGCGTGCGCGTCAGCTCGGCATTGTCACCAATCTCAATTTCATCGAACGTCTTGTTTTCGATATATTGCATCGAAATGTTCCTTATACACCGAGCAGTAACACGCTACGTTCTCGATTTTTCTGTGGAGTTTTTCGCCTTGTCGGCTTCTATCTCCTCAGCAATCGCCTCAATGTCGCGGAAAGCGTCGCCGCCAGAAAGATCACCGTCGACATGCGCGACGGTTTTCTCATTTATCTTCAGATCGGCCTCGCCCCAGGGATGGGTGTCGATCTCAAGTTCATCGCTCCCTGCAGTTGCGGTGAAACGCTGTTCAGTGGCACCTTTGCCAACCGGTAAAGTGGTATCTGGTGTCCAGTTAATTGTCTTTTTGGTCATAACATTCTCCTTCGTTCACGACATGACGTGGTAGCCCGCATCGACGTAAGAGATATTGCCGGTCACATTGCGCGCTCTGGCGCTGGCCAAACCTGCAGCCATGTTGCCGACATCGTCGATTGTTACCAGCCGCTGTTGTGGCGCACGCGAACGCGCCTCATCAATAAGCGCATCAAAATGCGCGATGCCCGATCCGGCGCGGGTCATCAGCGGCCCCGGTGACAACGCGTTAACGCGAATGCCCTCGGGGCCCAATTCCGCAGCCATGTATTTGACAGTGGATTCCAGTGCCGCTTTTACGGGCCCCATTATGTTGTAATGGTCAACGACCTTTTCGGCACCGTAATAGCTGACGGTCAGCAGACAGCCGCCCTCTTTCATCAGCGGTCGTGCCTTATGCGCCAACCGAATGAACGAGTGAACCGAGATGTCCATTGCCTCGCCGAAACCTTTTCGCGAGCAATCAACAACGGGGCCATGTAGATCTTCCTGCGGGCAGAAGGCAACTGAATGCAGAAGGAAATCGAGTTTTCCCCATTTTGAGGCGATGGCTTCGTACACGGCGTCCATTTCTGCATCCGATGTGACGTCCAGCGGCATGAACAGGCCAGCGTTCAATTCCTCAGCGACTGGCTCAACGAACCGCCGCGCCTTTTCATGACCATATGTTACCGCAAGCTCCGCGCCTTCGCGTTTGAATGCCTGCGCGCAGCCCGTGGCGATGGAGTGTTCATTTGCGATCCCGACAACAAGACCGCGTTTTCCTGTAAGCAAGCCCATGGAGCAGCCCCTCTTTGCGCGGAGTGCGCTTATTTTTCAAAAATGTAGGCTCCTGGCGCATCAGCCAGGGGATTGCGGATAGCGGGCGGCGCAACCGGGGCCCCCGAGCGCTTGCCAAGCCATGACGCCCACTCGACCCACCAGGAGCCGTCTTTTGCCGGTGTCTGTGCGGCCCAGCTATCGGGGTCGATATAGCGATCATCATGCTTGGCCGTGGCAATTTGATAGCTGCGGTGCTTATGACCCGGCTCGGACACGATGCCGGCATTGTGCCCGCCACTGGCGAGAACAAAGGTCAGATCGGTGTCCAGATAAAGATGCATTTTATAAACCGAAGGCCAGGGCGCGACGTGGTCCTTGACCGTGCCGACCGAGAACACAGGAGCGTGGATATCGGTCACCGAAATCGGCCGCCCGTCCACCTTGAAGTGTCCTTCGGTCAGTTCGTTGTTGAGATAGAGCGACCGAAGGTATTCGGAGTGCATCCTGAAAGGCAACCTCGTGCCATCTGCGTTCCAAGCCATCAGATCAAACATGTTGGCCGGTTCACCCATCAGATAGCTATGGAAGATTTTTGACCAGATTAGGTCGGCGGATCCGATCATCTGGAATGCCCCCGACATCTGATTGGTATCCAGATATCCCTGTTCCCACATCATGTCTTCGAGGAACGTAAGCTGGCTGTCGTTGATGAAAAGCTGCAATTCGCCCGGCTCGGTGAAATCGATCTGCGAGGCGAAATAGCTGAGCGATGCGAACGGGTCATCACCGTCACGGCCAATTGTGGCCGCCGCAATTGCCAGCAAGGTGCCGCCCAGGCAGTAGCCGACGCCGTGAATCTTTTCACCGGGCACAGCCGCCTGCACCGCGCCAATGGCGTCCATGACGCCCAGTTTGCGGTAGTCGTCCATGCCCAGATCGCGATCCTTGGCATCAGGATTGTGCCAGGAGATCATGAAGACCGTGTAGCCCTGATCAACCAGAAACTTCACCATTGAGTTTTTCTGGGACAGATCGAGAATATAATATTTCATGATCCATGACGGCACGATCAGGATCGGCTCGGGCCGCACCTTGTCGGTCGTGGGGCTATATTGGATCAACTCGATCAGCTTGTTGCGAAAGACCACCTTGCCCGGAGTTGCTGCGACCTCATTGCCAGGGCGGAATGCCTCGGCGCCAGCTGCGGGCGTGCCATTTTGCTGACGCTCCAGATCGTCCAGCCATGTCTTAAGACCACGCACAAGGTTCTGCCCGCCTTCTTCACGGGTTTTGGCCTGCACTTCGGGATTGGTCAGCAAAAAGTTCGACGGCGAAAACATGTCGAGAAGTTGCCGCGTGGCAAACTCCATGACATTTTCGTGCTGCTTGGTGACGCCGCGCACGCCAGTAGTCGCGTTGTGCCACCACTGCTGGTTCAGCAGAAAGGACTGATGGATCAGGTTGTAGGGCCACTTCTGCCAAGCCTCGCCACTGAAACGGCGGTCTTGCGCAAGCGGTTCGATACAAGGACCGGTCCCACTGCCCGGGGCGGCACAGGTCATGGCATAGCGTGACAGGCGCAGCCATTTCCGGAACGCCTTTTCCGAAAGCTCCATCTGCTTGCCCGGCGAAGTCGCCAGATGCGCCAGCCAGTCCAGATAGGCCGCAGCAAGGGCGGAGGGTGACAATCCCTTTGTCACTTTGGACATTGCAGCATGCGTCGCGCGATCCAGAAACTCCGTAGCAGCATGTTTCGGCTCAGGAGCAACTTCGCGTGCAAGAACGTTGGGTGACGTTGACTGGCGTGAGATTTCCACAACCTTATCCAATTTTGATCCGCTAGCGTCGGCTATGTTGGTTGCCTTTGGCTTGGCGTGGCCCATCACTTGAACTCCATCTGCAAGGATTGCGTCTAAATACGGCATGCAGCGTTCGATTCTTTAACCTGCATCAATTCATCTAAGTTAAAACCGGCATAAGAAGTGCCGTGTTCGAAAGACATAAGGTTACGACTGCCGCTATCCAACCTTCAAAGCAGCATGTCGGGTATGCAAGTGCTGCAGCGCAACATATATTTACGCTGCAGCGCAGCAGTATTACGTTCACGAAAGTGAGTCGAGTTCACCGACTCTGGAATTTGGAGATGTCGCTATGTCCTGGAAGCGGAATGGATTGATCGCAGCCACCCTTATCGTGATATCGGTCGGTGCCTATGGTGCCTGGCTCAGTAGCACGAAATCCAACCTGCCGGCAGGCATTGCCAGCAGCAACGGGCGGATTGAGGCCACGCGGATTGACGTTGCCACTAAGACGGCGGGACGTGTCGCCAAAGTCCTCGTATCCGAAGGGGACTGGGTCGAAGCGGGCACACTGGTGGCGCGCATGGACACAGTCGAGATTGATGCCCAGTTGCATCAGGCTCAGGCCGCCGTTGTGCAGGCTGAACAGCAAAAGCTTCAGGCCGACGCAGTGTTGAACCAGACCCTGTCCCAGCAAAATTTCGCCCAAGCGGAATACACCCGCACCGAGACGCTTGCGTCCAATGGGCACGCGACGCAAGAACGACTCGATCAGCGCGCATTGGAGCTGGCCACCGCAGATGCGAGCGTCGCCTCATCGAAAGCTGGCATTGATCTGGCGGTCGCCACCATTGCATCGGCAAATGCCTCGGTTGAGCGGCTGCAAAGCATCCTCGGCGACGCCGAACTGATCGCTTCCCGCAATGGCCGCGTGCAATATGTGCTGGAACATGTTGGCGAGGTGGTGGGCGCTGGTGGCACGGTCGTGACGCTGACAGACCTTACGGATATGTACATGACCATATACCTTCCGGCAGGCGACGCCGGGCTGCTTGCAATCGGATCCGAGGCACGGATCATCCTTGATCCTATCCCGGAGTATGTCATCCCAGCCGCCGTAAGCTTCGTTTCAAGCACAGAGCAATTCACCCCAAAATCAGTGGAAACTGCTGATGAACGGGATCAACTCATGTTCCGAGTCAAGCTGACGATACCGGTCGAACTGCTGGAACAGCACTTGGAACAGGCCAAGGCGGGCGTTGCCGGGATTGCGTATGTTCGCACAGACGACACCGTTGCCTGGCCTGACATGCTAATGGTGACGTTGCCGCAATGACCCAAGCACCCGTTGCCAGCCTGTCATCGGTCACACACCGATATGGTGCAACATCGGCCCTGTCCGATGTGACGCTGGATATACCGGCGGGCTGCATGGCGGGATTTATCGGTCCAGACGGCGTTGGAAAATCTACCCTGCTGGCGCTGATCGCCGGGGTGCGCAAACTGCAAGACGGCAGTGCTGCAGTGCTGGGCGGCGACATCAGCGCCCGCGATCATCTCAGGGCCTGCAATCACCGCATTGCCTACATGCCTCAGGGTTTGGGCAAAAACCTCTATCCTACGCTTTCGGTCTACGAAAACCTCGACTTTTTCGGTCGGCTGTTCGGTCAGCCGGAGGCCGAACGTCGTGCCCGCATCAATGATCTTCTGAAAGCCACAGGGCTTGATCCCTTCCCAGACCGGCCAGCTGGAAAGCTGTCAGGCGGGATGAAGCAAAAGCTCTCACTCTGCTCGGCGCTGATCCACGACCCCGACCTTGTGATCCTTGACGAGCCGACCACAGGCGTCGATCCACTGTCACGCCAGCAGTTCTGGGACCTGATTGATCGTATCCGCATCGAACGCCCAACGATGAGCGTGATCGTCGCCACCGCCTATATGGAAGAGGCCGAACGCTTCGACTGGCTTGCAGCCATGAATGCGGGAAAGGTTATCTCCACCGGGTCTCCCGCGGAAATCCGCGAAGCCGCCGGTCAACCGACGCTGGAAGAGGCCTTCATCGCGTTGCTACCCGAGGAAGATCGCCATGGTCACCACGCCGTTGTCGTGCCGCCGCGCCAGCCTGTGAGTGGCCCGCCCGCGATTGAGGCGCAGGGCCTGACCTGCCGTTTCGGCGATTTCACCGCCGTCGATCATGTTGAGTTCCAGATCGAGCCCGGCGAGATCTTCGGATTTCTCGGCTCCAACGGCTGCGGCAAAACCACTACGATGAAGATGCTGACCGGGTTGCAGAAAGCCACCGAAGGGCGGGCGCTGCTGTTCGGAGAGGTGCTGGATGCGGACGACATGGCGACCCGTCAGCGCGTTGGTTATATGTCGCAGTCCTTCTCGCTTTATAGCGAATTGACGGTTCATCAAAACCTGGAGCTACACGCCCAACTATACCAGCTGCCGATCGAGACACGCGCCGATCGGATCGCGGAAATGCTCGCGATGTTTGATCTAGCTGAAGAAGCAGACAAACGGCCCGACGCCTTGCCTTTGGGTATCCGCCAACGCCTTCAGCTTGCGGTGGCGATGATCCACGCGCCCGAGATTCTTATCCTGGATGAGCCTACCTCGGGTGTTGATCCGGTCGCGAGGGACGGATTTTGGCAGCACCTGATCAAGCTGTCGCGCGAGAACGGTGTTACGATCTTTGTCTCGACGCACTTTATGAATGAGGCCGAACGCTGCGACCGTATTTCGCTGATGCATGCAGGGCATGTTCTGGCGGTAGGGACGCCCGCTGAGCTGGCCCAAAGCAAGGGGACAGACGATCTGGAAGAGGCGTTTGTCGGCTATCTGCGTCAGGCGGCAGGCGAAGCGGGCGCAGGCCCCTCCGACGCAGCGGCCCAAACGCCTGCAGTGGCAGTTCCCGAAAGGATGCAAGGAGCATACCCCAAATTCGACCCCGCGCGCCTTTGGGCTTTTGCACGCCGCGAGGCGACCGAGATCATACGCGATCCGCTGCGGCTCGCCTTCGCGTTTCTGGGACCAATCATCCTGATGCTAGCCTTCGGTTACGGCATTTCGTTCGATGTGGATGAATTGCCGTATGCGGTTTATGACCGCGACCAGAGCGCCGAAAGCCGGGAGCTATTGGAGAGCTTCTCTGGCTCGATTTCCTTTTCCGAACAACCCCCTGCCCAAAGCGTTGCCGAGCTGGAAGCCCGCATGAAGAGCGGCGAGCTGGGCATTGCTGTGGAGATTCCGGCAGGGTTTGGGCGGTCTTTGATGAACGGCAACCAGCCCGAAGCCAGCGTTACTATTGACGGGGCCATGCCGTTTCGGGGCGAAACGATGCGCGGCTATATCACTGGGCTGGCCGTGTCCTATCTGGCCGATCAAACAGAGCAGGCTTATGGAACCGTGATCGATACCTCGGCGGCCTCTGTTGTGACCCGGTATCGCTATAATCAGTCTTTTGAGAGCGTGAACGCGATGATCCCGTCGGTCATCATGCTGCTGTTGGTTCTGATCCCCGCCATGATGTCCGCGATGGCGGTCGTGCGGGAAAAAGAAACCGGATCCATCGCCAACTTCCGGTCAACGCCCGTCACCCGGACCGAATTTATCTTGGGCAAGCAAATGCCTTATGTCGCTCTTTTTATGCTCAGCTTCGCAACGTTGATCCTCATGTCCTACGGCGTTTTCGGTGTGCCGATCAAAGGGTCGGCTGCGGCGCTCGTCGTCGGAGCGTTGCTCTATATCCTTGCGACGACGGGCTTTGGCATTCTTGTCTCGACTTTTACCAAAACTCAGGTCGCCGCGACGTTTGCAGCTGCGGTCATTGCGATTATCCCTGCAGCGAACTTCTCGGGGCTAATGGTTCCGGTGTCATCATTGTCGGGCGCTGGTCAGGCCATCGGGTTGGCTTTTCCGGCTGCGTGGTTCGAGCAGATCAGCGTCGGAACATTCGCCAAGGGCCTTGGGTTCTCGGACCTATGGGCCAATTTCGCCGCATTGGTCGGCTTTTCGGTGTTCTTCGTTGCGGCATCGGTCGTTGCACTAAGCAAGCAGGAGATCTGACATGCGGCAATGGCTCACCAATGTCTTCCGCCTTGGTCTCAAGGAACTCCGCAGCTTGCGTGCTGATCCGGTGCTGATTGCGCTGATCATCTACATGTTCAGTTTTGCTGTCTATGCAGTTGCAACCGGTGCCAAGCTTGAGGTGGAAAATGCCTCGGTGGCCTATGTCGATCAGGACCGCTCAGCACTCACAAGGCACATTATAGGTGCGATTCTACCGCCTGAATTCCAACCTCCACAAGAGATATCGGCGGACGAGGTTGAAGGCGTCATGGACAGCGGAGAGTACGTCTTCGTGCTGTCGTTCCCCCCCTCATTCGAGGCGGATGTGCTGACAGGTCAGCAACCCCAGGTTCAGTTGAATGTCGATGCCACCGCGATGGCGATGGCTGGCAATGGATCGGTGTATTTACAGCAGATTTTCGCCGCCGAAGTCACCAAGTTCGTAATCGGCGATGACACATCGACCACTCTGCCAATTGATTTGGTCGTCACCGCGAGCTTCAATCCGAACTTGAATTCTGTGTGGTTCTCTTCGGTCATGCAGCTCATCAACAATATCTCGATGCTGGCTGTACTTTTAACCGGCGCCGCCCTGATCCGCGAACGCGAACACGGCACGATCGAGCATTTGCTGGTCATGCCGGTGACACCGTCCGAGATCATGCTCGCAAAAATTTGGGCGAACGGCCTCGCAATTATTATCGGGGCCGTCTTGTCGCTTTGGCTAGTTGTTCAAATCGTGCTCGCGGTGCCTGTCGCGGGATCAATCCCCCTGTTTATTTTTGGCACTGTGCTGTTCTTGGTTTCGGTCACAGCACTGGGCATTTTGCTGGCAACCTTCACGACGTCGATGCCGCAGTTTGGCTTGTTGGCGATGCCGGTGCTTGTGATTATGGAATTGCTGTCGGGCGGCACGACCCCAATGGATAGTATGCCGGTGTGGCTTCAGAACGTGATGCAAGTGGTCCCGACCACGCATTTTGTCGCATTCTCACAGGCTATCTTATATCGCGGTGCCGGGCTGGAAACGGTCTGGCCCAACATGGTGGTCATGGTCGCGATCAGCGCCCTGTTCTTCTTTGTTGCATTGAAGCGCTTCAGGGTGACGATGGCGACGGTTCACTAAGACAGAGACCTTAATCCTGGCTGCACGATCACTGTATCCAAAGGTCCAAATAGGAGATTGCGCACTCTTATTTTCAGCAAAAACACTGAATTTGGGCGCTTCAGCAGGAAACCGCCCGAGATCTCGATTGGATGGAGGATAGCGAACATCGTCATCGTCATCGTACGCGGTTCGACTTAGGTAGCTCAGATCGCATCTGAAGTCGCGGCACCCAGCCAGGCCAGTTTCCGATTGTCAGAACGCTGCCCTGCTGAGAGCAACCCCATCAGACCCAGATGTCCGGATTCTTGACACGGCTGATAAGATAATTACACTTCAGAGTGGGCGTCGTCGAAGATTAGAAACCGCAACTGCGTGAAAACGAGCGCCAAAACTCCTTCTCCAACAAACACTTCATCCGCCATAATTCAAAGCGCGCAATTCGACAGAGCTCCGCTGTGCGTAATACACCGATACAGGCCTTTCTATTCAATTTGCGACAACCCATAGGCGTTCCGGAATGCATTGCCGACTGACGATTTGGGATAGTCAGCCGCGTCGTGAAAAAGCTGCAGCTTGACTTCGACCTCGGCACCATCGAGCCATGTTTGCCGCCCGTCAAGCCGATTGAACAATCCCAACATGGATTCGTTTTCCTGATGAACCAGGGCAGCGAATTCGGAAATTCCATTCAGCACAGCGTGTTTTGCTAACACCCCCAAGATCAGACTTCCTAGCCCGATCCCTTGATGGCTGTCCACGATGGTAACCGCTACCTCGGCGACGTCAGGCGCTTTCGCGAGGCGAATGTATCGCGCAATGCCCAAAGGCAAGGCTTCAGACCCACCTTTTGTCAGTGCCCCAATCGCCACATGATCAACATCACTCGGTGCCGTAAATTGATGGAGCTCTTTCTGCGTCAGCCTTGGATGGGCCGCCAGAAAACGGAAGTTTCGTGACCGCTCTGATAGATGTTCAAAGCCAACCTTAAGAAAATGCCGATCTGCGGGTCCAACTTCTCGGATCAAAGCAGTCTCGCCATTCGAGAGTAACGCGGAAAAAGGAATTAGTTTCATGTTCGAACACACGGGTTTTTTCGTTAGAGCCAATCAAATTTCCACCATAGGCAGATTTGGAATTGATACCAGTAAGAGACCGTGTTGCATGGGTCGAGAATTAGCCGGAACACGCCCGTACCCATGAAGTTCCCCACGTTACCGCCTCAAATTTGGGGCCGCCCAGTCCGGTCATTTTGTTGGAAGCGTTGACTGCGATCCTGACTTCCGCTTCTGGTTTTCGAAACACCACACTTTCAGTTTTGGCCCGATAACACCTTTCCAGCGACCCATCTGTGCTTCCGCCCCACTGCCCTGATTGTAACCGCTGTTGGATTGCCAGGCCAGACGGCCATGGGCGCTTATTTCGGCGATGTGTCGGTCTATCCCACCGGGAGCCGACATAGTAGCATTCGTGGTGAAAGTCCGCGACTTGAGCCTTGGGCCTTATTTGTTCGCTGCGCTTTGAATGAACGGCTGGTCTTTACTCTGCATCGCGACACTGAAACCTACGCAGATGCAGCACAATTTGTGCTGCGCGCGCATGCAGCACAAATTTGAGACTTCTCCTATGGG
>JBARUV010000314.1:0-11453 GCA_049645905.1 Sulfitobacter sp. | reverse complement strand
GTCACCATTGTCGCGGCATGGATCAGCGCGGACACAGGTGTCGGACCCTCCATCGCATCGGGCAACCATGTGTGCAGAAATAATTGCGCTGATTTACCCATCGCACCGATGAACAACAGGAAGGCGATCAGGTTCGCGGCATTCCAGTCGGTCCACAGGAATGAAATCGTCATGTCAGCCAGTTCGGGGGCCGCGGCAAAGATGTCGTCGAAACGGATAGAGTCTGTGAGCAGGAACAGCGCAAATATCCCCAGCGCAAATCCGAAATCGCCCACCCTGTTGACGACAAAGGCCTTGATCGCAGCAGCATTTGCTGAGGGTTTTCTGTAGTAGAACCCGATCAGCAGGTAAGACGCGACGCCCACCCCTTCCCAGCCAAAGAACATCTGCAAAAGGTTGTCGGACGTGACGAGTGCCAACATCGAAAAGGTAAAGAATGACAGATAGGCAAAGAAGCGGGGGCGATAGCTCTCGTCTTCTTTGAAGTTATCGTCATGCGCCATGTAACCAAAGGAATACAGGTGCACCAGGCTCGACACGGTTGTGACAACAATCAGCATGATTGCCGTCAAACGGTCCATCCGGATTGACCAGTCTGTGCTTAACGTACCGGATTCGATGAACCGCAGAATCTGGATATGCTCCGTCGGGCCGTCAAACCCAAGAAAGACGATCCATGACAGGAAGGCGGCAAGAAACAGCAGGCCGGTGGCGACCCACATGGCCGCAGTTTCGCCGATAATCTTCCAGCTAAAGCCGCAGATCAGTGCACCCACCAGAGGGGCCAGGAGGATTGTGGTTTCCATTGCCTCAGCCCTTCATCACGTTGACGTCTTCGACTGCAATCGTTCCACGATTGCGGAAGAAACAGACCAGAATGGCCAGACCGATTGCCGCCTCGGCCGCGGCGACCGTCAGCACGAACAGGGTAAACACCTGCCCCACCAGATCGCCCAGAAAACTGGAGAAAGCCACAAGGTTGATGTTCACCGCGAGCAGCATCAGTTCGATGCTCATCAGCAGGATGATCACGTTTTTGCGGTTCAGGAATAGCCCGAAGATGCCAATGACAAAGAGCGTCGCCGCCACTGTCAGGTAATGTTCAAGTCCGATCATGTCGTCCCTCGGTTCTTGCCCGTTTACCGGGCTTTTAGTATCTGTCCGTCCCGACTTCCACCGCGATTGCAGGTGTCAGCCGATTAAATTGTAGCCGCCAAACAGGATGACCAGCACGACGATCAGCACAACGATTGTATTTCTCGACATGTCTTTTCCTTTCAGCCTTGCGGGGGCGCTTCATAGGCATCTTTGCCCAGCCGTAGTTCGGGGTATGCCTGCGCACAGGCGCAGGATTGCTTGTTCCAGCGCGTCAGGTCGCTTTTTGCACCGATCTGTTCCATCCGTGCCTTGATGTCCGAAAAGTCAAAGGCGGCTTCAGAAGCCGAAACAACTGCAAATGCGGCCCGCACTTCTGTACGGCGGTCAATCGCATTGCCGTCTTTGATTTGTTGCATGATCGTGATCAGCCGCTGCCCACTGCGGCAGCCTTCCACGACATGTTGTGTTACGCCTGAATGTGGCTCCAGAAAGCTCTGTTCATAACTCACGATCCCGCCGCCGACATCTTTATGCTCGCCCCCACGGTTATGACCCAGTTCATAGGCGCAATCGTCAAGTCCGGCTGCGGCAGCAGACCCGGCACAGCAGCCTATTATCAGGGCAGACCGTATCACAGACCCTGCCCCGGTTTGATGTCTTTCAGTTCCATCGCCGTAGCAGGATCGCGCATCATCTGGGCAACCGGGCTTTGGCGTTTGACATCGGTCCGGTGGCGCAGGGTCAGGACAATCGCGCCGATCATGGCAACCAGCAGGATAAGCCCGGCCAACTGGAACAGCAGGAAATAGTCATCATACAGGATCAGACCCAAGGCTTCGGTATTAAATCGTGTCGGATCAGTGACTTGCGCACGCAGCCCTTCAGCAGCGGCATTGGTTTCCCATGCGCCAAAGACCATGACGAACTGCATCAGGATCACCAGCCCGATCAGCAAAGCCAGCGGCATATATCGCGCCATTTCGGCCTTCAATTCGGCAAAATCCACGTCCAGCATCATCACCACAAACAGGAACAACACCGCAACCGCGCCGACGTAGACAATAACCAGCAGCATCGCGACGAATTCCGCGCCCAGCAGAACAAACAGCCCCGCCGCCGAAAGAAATGACAGGATCAGCCAGAGCACCGAATGCACAGGATTGCGGCTGATCACTGTGAACAGCCCGCCGACGATCACGCTGAGCGCGAACAGATAAAATGAAAAGACGATCATGTCTGTTTATCCTCTTGGTCGCCCAGTACCGACTGCGCCAATTCCAGCGCGCGGCTCATGGCGGGAATGCCTGCGAAAACCGACATCTGCCCGATTGTCTCGACGATGTGTTGCTTGGTGGCACCGGCTTCCAGTGCGTGCTTGACGGTCTGGCGGAGCGCAACATCGTTCTGCGCGCCCTGCATGGTCAATCCAGCGAGCGTCAGCAACAGCCGCGTGCGCGCGTCCAGCCCGCCTTCGTTCAGCGTATTACCGAACATCATTTCCATCATGTCCTTGGGCATCGTGCCCATCATCGCCTCGAAACCTTTGGGCGAAAACGCATCCATCGCCGGAAAGGCTTTGGCCATCTCCTGCGCCTGTTTCATCATGGCTTCAAAGGGATTTGAATCGCTCATCTGGGCTCTCCCATCAGGGGGGCGGTCATAAACTTGGGCAAACGCGGCTGGGCCGGTTTCGGATCGGCTGTTTCAGCACTTTCATGCTTGGCCTCGACCGGATCACTCGTTGCCGTCTGCGCTTCCTCGGTCTCAAAGACCTCCAAAGCGGCGTTTAAACCGTTGATCATGGAAGGCAATCCGCCATAGAGCGCCATTTGGAAGATGATCTCGCAGACTTCCTCGCGGCTGGCCCCAACCGCGCGCGCAGACGCAATATTGACCTTCAACTGCGGCTTTGTCTGGCCGCCAAGTGCTGTCAATGCTGCGACTGTCGCCAAAAGGCGCGTCTTTTCGTCCACTGTGCCGCGGGCGTAAAACTGGCCATAGGCGACATCGACAATGGTCCGCGACATGCCCGGAACCAAGGCATCATAGCGGGCGCGCAACGCGTCCTCCATCCCCGGGTTCAGCTTTTCCGACAGGGCTTTTCCTGCCGCGTAGGTATCTTTATGTGGCGTGTCGCTGCTCATCGGTAAGGTGCGTCGATCTCGAGGTTACGGGCAATCTCGGCTTCCCAACGGTCGCCGTTTTCCAGCAGTTTGTCTTTGTCGTAGTACAATTCTTCGCGGGTCTCCGTCGAAAACTCAAAGTTCGGCCCCTCGACAATGGCATCCACCGGGCAGGCTTCCTGACAGAAACCGCAGTAGATGCATTTGGTCATGTCGATGTCATAGCGCGTGGTGCGGCGGCTGCCATCCTCGCGGGGTTCGGCGTCAATCGTGATCGCCTGCGCGGGGCAGATTGCCTCACAGAGCTTGCAGGCGATGCAGCGTTCTTCGCCGTTAGGATAGCGGCGCAGCGCATGTTCACCACGGAAACGAGGGGAAAGCGGCCCCTTTTCGTGCGGATAGTTCAGCGTCGCCTTGGGGCGAAAGAAGTGCTTCATCCCCAGCTGGAACCCTTTAACAAAGTCCGCCAGCAGAAAATACTTCGCGGCGCGTGTATAGTCGATCTGAGTCATATTAACCCCCTATAGCCCAGCGGGCGTAGATACCCCAGAACCAGTCAAACTTGGCGGCAAAGGCCACAAACACCACCCATACCAGTGACATCGGCAGGAACACTTTCCAGCCCAGACGCATCAGCTGGTCATAGCGGTAGCGCGGTGTGATTGCCTTCACCATGGAGAACATGAAGAAGACGAACAGCATCTTGATGAACATCCACAGGAAGCCGTCGGGCAGGAACGGCAGCGGGCTCAGCCAGCCACCAAGAAACAGCAGCGACACCAGCGCGCACATCAGCACCACGGCGACCAGTTCACCGATCATGAACAAGAGGAACGGGGTGGAGGAATATTCAACCTGATAGCCCGCCACCAGTTCTGATTCCGCTTCCGGCAGGTCAAACGGCGGGCGGTTGGTTTCGGCCAGTGCCGAGATAAAGAACAGGATCATCATCGGGAAATGCGGCAGCCAGAACCAGTTGAACAGCCCACCCGCCCCGTCCTGTGCGTGCACAATAGCCGTCAGGTTCATCGACCCGGCCGAGATGATAATGCCGATGATGATCAGCCCCAGAGAAACCTCATAGGAAATCATCTGCGCGGCAGACCTTAGTGAGCCAAGGAAAGGGTATTTGGAGTTGGATGCCCAGCCCCCCATGATCACGCCGTAGACTTCCAGCGAGGAGATCGCGAAAACATACAGGATCGCCACGTTGATGTCCGACAGGATCCACCCTTCGTTAAAGGGGATCACGGCCCAGGCGATCAGTGCCATTACCAGGGAAACAAGAGGGGCGAGGAAGAAAACCGCGCGGTCCGCGCCCGCAGGCACAACCACCTCTTTGACCACGTATTTCAACAAGTCCGCGAAACTTTGCAGCAGACCCCAAAGGCCGACCACGTTAGGCCCGCGCCGCATCTGCACCGCGGCCCAGATCTTGCGGTCCGCATACATCAGAAAGGCCAGACAGACGAGCAGCGGCAAAAGGATCAGCAAGACCTGACCCAGTGTCAGCAGGCCGATCCCCAGCCCTGTGTTGGTAAAGAATTCAGACATCGTCCCTCATACCTTCAGCCTTTGCGCCATTCTTCAAACAGCCGGTCATCACACAGTTGGTATGCCGCGTTCCACGCAGCGCGCGGTGACAACTTCGGCATCTATTGTCTTTATGCCCCGTGGCAGACTTGGCGAGATTGTGTAAACAGCATCTCCCCTGAATATGCCACCCTTCTGATCGACATTTGTGCGCACATGGCGCGCAAATCCGTAACCCCGGATCAACGTATAGCGTGCGGCCGCACATTCGGCGTAGTCAACCACATCATCAACCGACAGCGCCTTGGTCATGGCCACGTTAAATTGCACCAGATCGCCATCCAACAAAATTGTCTCTATCCCTTTGTATTCAGGGATAAAATCCTCTGCCGTGGGCACCCGATCAGTGCAAGCGGCCAGTACCAGAGGCAGCACGAGAGGCGCGCGTATCACTCCGCCGCCAATGGTGCGGCGCGACGTGCCGCGGCATTTGCTGAAAGTTCCGCCATCAACTGGCTTGCCCGTGCAATCGGGTTGGACAGGTAGAAATCGGCAACGGCATGTTCAAAGGCACCTTTACCCAACTTGCCCGGCTTTTCCGGCGTCCATTCGTTCGCGGCCACATGATCAACATCACCCAGATGCGGCACCGCTTTAACCAGATCACGGCGCAGGGCCGCAAGAGAATCAAATGGCAGCGTGGCACCCATTTCGGCGCTGAGGGCGCGCAAGATTGCCCAGTTTTCCTTGGCCTGACCGGGTGCAAATCCTGCACGCTGGGCAATCTGGGGCCGTCCCTCGGTGTTCACGAACAGGGCGGCTTCTTCGGTATAGGCCGCTGCGGGCAGGATGATATCCGCCCGATGTGCGCCACGATCCCCGTGGCTGCCCTGATAGATGACAAAGGGACCCGCAGGGATGTCGCCCTCGTCCGCGCCAAGATTATAGATCACGTCAGCGCCCAGAACCTCGGCGACGCCACCCTCACAGGTCGCATCCACGTCCATTGCACCCACACGTCCGGCCGCTGTGTGCAGAATCAGCAGCTTGCTGTTGCCGGCCTGGGCCATTTCCATCACAGCACCCAACACCGCAGCCCCATCAGGCCCTGCCAGCGCGCCCATGCCCAGAATCGTCACGCCGCGCGTATCGGCCTTGTCGGAATGATCCATCCCGGCCAGTTCGCTCAGCGCCTCGCGGCCCTCGCCCAAGGCGATCACGTCATAGCTGAAGTCAACAGGGGCGCCGATCCGCGCAATCTGTGCGCCTTTGGACCATGCCTTGCGGATCCGCGCGTTCAATACCGGCGCTTCCACTTCGGGATTGGTGCCGATCATCAGGATCCTCTGCGCATCGTCAATATCTTCGATCCGCGCCGTGCCGACATAACCCGAGCGGTTACCCGCAGGCAGCTTGGCCCCATCGGTGCGACATTCGACAACACCGCCCTGCCCTTCGATCAGCGTCTTGAGCGCATAGGCTGCTTCTGTGGACGCCAGATCGCCTACAAGGCCACCGATCTTCTTGCCCTTCATCGCTGCAGCGGCAGCCGCCAGTGCTTCGGGCCATTCGGCGGGGCGCAGTTTACCGTTCTCGCGGATGTAGGGTGTGTCCAACCGCTGGCGGCGCAGTCCATCCCAGACAAAACGGGTTTTATCGGAAATCCATTCCTCGTTTACGCCGTCATGGTTGCGTGGCAGGAACCGCATCACTTCGCGCCCCTTGGTATCCACACGGATATTCGACCCCAGCGCATCCATCACATCAATGCTTTCGGTCTTCGTCAGTTCCCAGGGTCTTGCAGTAAAAGCATAGGGTTTGGACACCAGCGCGCCCACGGGACACAGATCGATGATGTTGCCTTGCAAGTTGCTGTCAAGCGTTCCACCCAGATATGACGTGATCTCTGCATCTTCACCACGGCCTGTCTGGCCCATCATGTGAATGCCCGCGACCTCGGTGGTGAACCGCACGCAGCGCGTGCAGGAAATGCAGCGGGTCATGTGGGTTTCGACCAGTGGTCCCAGATCAAGGTCTTCGGTGGCCCGCTTTGGTTCACGGAAACGGCTGAAATCGACACCGTACGCCATCGCCTGATCCTGCAGGTCACATTCGCCGCCCTGATCGCAGATCGGACAATCGAGGGGGTGGTTGATGAGCAGGAACTCCATGACGCCCTCGCGGGCTTTCTTGACCATGGGGCTATTGGTTTTCACAACGGGCGGCTGCCCTTCGGGGCCGGGCCGCAGATCGCGCACCTGCATCGCACAGCTTGCGGCAGGTTTGGGCGGACCGCCGACAACCTCGACGAGACACATCCGGCAATTGCCCGCAATCGACAGGCGTTCGTGATAGCAAAAGCGCGGCACTTCGACGCCCGCCTGCTCACAGGCCTGAATGAGCGTCATCGCCCCTTCGGCCTCGATTTCCTTGCCGTCAATGATGATCTTGCGGATGTCGCTCATGTGCTTATTTCGCCTTTAGCAAGGAGCCAATGCGGCTGCCCTTTTGAATCTCTGCGTGTCCTAGCGCACAATAGCTCTGTGGATCAGAAGTATCGACCCCCTTCGCCTTGAAAAATGCAGCCCCTTTGGCCCGCATCCGCGCTTTTTCGGCGTCACTGTCCGTATAGGCCTCGATCTCGGCATCGGAGTAGCCTTTTGCCTTGGCTGATTTCTCCAGATTCCGCACATATGTGACCGCCTTGAAAAGACGCGCCTTGATAGTGGGACATTCTTTGCGGATACGATCCGCGATGCCAAGGTCCAGCAGCGCATTATCAATTTCAGCCACATCACGCAGCGCCGGTTTGGCGGTGACGGGGCCCGCAATCAGGCTCAGGCCCAGCAGGGCAATCATCAGGGTACGCATTACTTACTCTCCTCGGGTCTTGGGCCTTTCTGGCCCTGACAGGAGATGGGGGCAATGCCAGCTGTTATGCAATAACACGCGACCAACACGATGATTCCTTGCGAAATAACGCCTAAATTCTCTGGGCTTGCGGGCATCTGCCCTGAAACGAGACCTGCCGGTCCGCAATACGCAATTGGGTTGTTTCATCCAGCGGGTCGGTGACCCAGTTGATCTCCGAAGAGCCGAAATTCTTGACGCAATAGGATGTCGCTTCGTGGTGTGCGGCCAACCGTGCGCCCTCGATCGACTTGGTGGGGTCTTTGACCGTGACCACAAAGACATCGCGTTGTTTGTCGACTTTGCTGATCTTGGCGCGGAAATACTGGCCGTCAAACAGGATGCGGCTTTTGCTGTCGGTGCAGCCCGCCAGGGTGGTCGCGCCTAATGTGGCGACGAGGGCAAGTGTTCTTATCATTTTTGGTCCCTTGTCATTTCTGCACTCTGGAATGTGTCGGCCGCAAGCTGGGGGCCTTGTCGATGACCACAATGGAATCATGCACATGCACGCCGCTGAATTCTGCGGCCATTTCCGGCACGCGCAACTTTTTCTTGCTGTGATACCATCTGTGCATGTCGTCGATCATCCCCCGCACCGTGTTAAAGAAGTTTTCGCTGCTGCGAAACCCGCCGCCAAAGCGGGGATAATAGGCGGTGTGCAAATCTTCAATCATATAGGTGCCGTTCATGCTCAGTAGCGGAAACAGCGTTTTGAGGCTGGCATCAATATGCGCCATCCGGTGGCTGCCGTCATCCAGCACAACATCAACGCCGCCCATTTCCTTTACCACCGCATTGAGAAACGCCGGGTCATCCTGTGATCCGATGCGCACCATGCCGGACTGCCCGTCGTATTGCGCACAGTCCGGATTGATATCGATGCCGCAGATCACCGCGTCCTTGCCGAAATAGCGCCGCCACATCTGCATGGAGCCACCGTTGTTCACGCCAATCTCGAGGAACTTTACCGGCGTGTCGCGATACCGGCCGAAATAGCGTTCATAGAGCGGCAGGTAGTGGTGCCATTTGTGAACTTTGACACCCTCGTTGCCAGCGTAAATATCCAGCAGATCGCCGTCAAAACCATAACGTTCACGAATGTCAGCGGCGACGTCGCCGTGCTCGTCAAATCGGAATTTCTTCATGGCCTGTTCCTCGGGCATCCCGCTTGGCCCCTATTGCGGGGTCCGTTGGCAAGGGTTGTAACACCAAATATCATAAATACCACAGTCAGTTCGCGGGCCCGGACAGGCTCCCGTAGGTTTGCCATATGTTGGGTTCGCGCAGGCAGTGCCAACCACGCATGGATCACCCCCGTTTGCGATCGCGCAGTGGCGACACGCCGTCCAGCGCCTTGCGCAGGAACGCGATTGTCAGATTGCCGCCGATATAGACCAGCCCGACCAGTGCCACGTAACACCATACCGGCACCAATGCCTTGCTGATTGCCAGATGCGTCGCCCATGCGGGAATGGCAAATATCGCGAACGACGCGACAGCGGCGCCAAGGCTCAGCAATCCATCCCAGATATTGCGGAAAAATCCCATCAGCCCTGATCCTTCTGTTCACTCTGCGCCTGCGTCAAACCGGCCCATCCAAAAGCGTGTTCACTATCGCCGTACCGGTCCAGATGGGCAAATCGCGCCATCGCCTCTGCCATGTCGGGGCGATGCCCGACAGGGACCCACCACATAACAAACCGCAGCACTGCGCCCATATCGTACCATTCATGCCTGCGCTCATAAAACCGCTTGTGCACCGTGTTCCAGACGAAATGTTCCAGACTGGTCACGTCTTCCCAAACAGACAGGGTTGAGGCCATGCGCGGATTGCCTCCCATTGGCCCAACCGGATCGTTTTGCGCGCTTTCCATCGCATCAGGGTCCATCATCCAGACAAATCCCGGCGCGCGCTGCGCAATGCCATTGACCAGATCAAGGCCCTCTACAAAGGCCTGCACGCGCGGATCATCCCAATCGTGTTTCAGAATCCCAAGATTGAGTTCGGCAAGGTGATGGGCACGGGGCTGGATCATCCGGCCACTTTCAGCAAATCCAGTCCTTATACGGCAGACCGTCAAATTCAAATGTCATGATCCCGCACAGGTCGCCGCGCACATCGCGCGCCTCTGACGCAGCAGTTCGAAAACTGGGACTGTTGGTGTACCAGAGCGCCGCCACCAGCAGCACAGCCAGTACCAGAACATACTTGAAGAACCACGTAACGAGAAACCCGGCAAGCACCGCCACCGCGCTCCAGACGGCAAAGGCGACAAAGTTTTTCGCGTCAATTTCGCTGCCATGCAAACAAGCGAGATAGCCGAACAACAGACCAAAGCCGAAGATCGCGATTGCCCCAACCGGGAGCCCGCGGCTCCTGCCATGGGCAGCAACCATGCCGTTCAGACCCGGATCACTCCGCTGCAACAGCACTCACCCGACCGGTGCGCTTGTGCTTGATACGGTCTTCGATTTCGTTGCGGAAATGGCGGATCAATCCCTGGATCGGCCATGCAGCAGCATCGCCAAGCGCACAAATCGTGTGGCCTTCGACTTGTTTGGTCACATCCAGCAGCATGTCGATTTCCTCGACCTCTGCCTCGCCCGTCACCAGCCGTTCCATCACGCGCATCATCCAGCCGGTGCCTTCACGGCAGGGCGTACATTGCCCGCAGCTTTCGTGTTTAAAGAACTTGGCCAGACGCCAGACCGCTTTGATCACATCGGTGTTCTGGTCCATCACGATCATGCAGCCGGTGCCGAAACTGGATTTGTTTTCCCGCATCCAGTCAAAGTCCATGATCGCGCCTTCCAGCGCATCCTTGGGCAAAATCGGGCAAGACGCACCACCGGGTATGATCGCCTTGAGGTTATCCCAGCCGCCTCTGACACCGCCGCCGTGCTTGTCGATCAACTCGCGCAGCGGCAGGCTCATTTCTTCTTCGAACACACAAGGCGTGTTGACGTGGCCGGTAATAGCAAACAGTTTGGTGCCCGCATTGTTGGGGCGCCCGAAACCGGCAAACCATTCCCCACCGCGCCGCAGGATGGTGGGCACCACGGCAATCGATTCAACGTTGGTCACCGTGGTCGGGCAACCATACAGACCCGCGCCTGCAGGAAACGGCGGCTTCATCCGTGGCATGCCTTTTTTACCTTCAAGGCTTTCGAGCAGTGCCGTTTCCTCACCGCAGATATAGGCGCCTGCCCCGTGTGCGAGATAGATATCGAAATCCCAACCGGATTTACAGGCGTTCTTGCCGACCAGCCCGGCATCGTAAGCCTCGTCAATCGCAGCTTGCAGCGCCTCTTTTTCGCGGATGTATTCGCCGCGAATGTAGATGTAACAGGCATGCGCATTCATCGCGAAGCTGGCAATCAGACAGCCCTCGACCAGCGTATGAGGGTCGTGGCGCATGATCTCGCGGTCCTTGCACGTCGCAGGTTCGCTTTCGTCCGCGTTCACAACCAGATAGGCGGGCCGCCCATCGCTTTCCTTGGGCATGAACGACCACTTGAGGCCGGTCGGAAAACCCGCGCCCCCACGGCCACGTAGCCCCGAAGCCTTCATCTCGTCGATGATCCAGTCACGGCCTTTGCCAATAATCGCCGCTGTGCCATCCCAGTGGCCACGCCCTTGCGCGCCTTTGAGCGTGCGATCGTGCATCCCGTAAAGGTTGGTAAAGATGCGGTCCTTATCTGCAAGCATGTGGTGCTTTCCTACTCGGTTCTCTTACCCCTGCGGGGCGCGTCAATTAGTGCCCAATCAGGGCGGGTTAAGTCCTGCCC
>JBARUV010000313.1:0-5105 GCA_049645905.1 Sulfitobacter sp. | reverse complement strand
ATTACGACTGTTCGTCGACTCTTTGACATAGTCACAGCTGTGAACTTTTTTGGGGGTGACGAAGGCGATCTCGGCTCGGACGTCCGGTGAACAATGACGTATGATCTTTAGATTGCAACGTCCCGTACATTTGTTGCGCCATCTCTCTCCATTTGCAGATCAATATCCCACTTTTCGATTTCGGCTGAAATCCATTGCGCCCTGGTCTTTTTGTGTCTCGAAAGATGCCGAAGCACTTGGCCCACCGTAAGGCAGTCGCGCGCTATGGGTCCGTTTAGGGTACCGTCCTGACGCGGTGTATCAAGGTAGATGGAGGTCAGTTCTTGCCGCACCAGACGTGGTTGACCCGTTAACATCATCCGCCCGATCAGCAGCGATTCAGACATACATCCATTGGCGCGGACAACTTCGTGCCGGTCGCAGGCGAAATGGATCCACGTTATGGATTTTTTGCCGTTCATGTGGCGAATGCCGGGCAGTCCGGTCAGCGACTTGGCTGGCACAAAGCATTCCGAAGCAAACCAGTCCTGCAATTGTCCTTTGCCACCGACAAGAATCCTGTGTTGTGGCGAGACGATCAGATCCTGAACGGGACGTCCCTCCCCAAGGGCACCTGCGGAAATCAGGACCGGTCTTGCGCTGATCTCAAGCCGTTCCAACGGTTGGTCGCCCGCGTGTATCCAGCGGACAGCCTGTGGTCCCCGATCAAGCGTGTTGACAAGATCACCCACCTTTAACGCCTCGATCCTGCACGGGCCGTTCGGCGTATCTATCAAGGTGCCGGGTGCATAACACGGCACCATAGACTGGTTATCAAAGCTGTTGTTCGGGGAATACGATAGGGTTTCCCCCTGGGGCGGTTCCGGACCATCAAAGGTAAACCCGACGATCGTATCATTGATTGAAATCGCTACGAACCGATAGGAATTTCCCTGAGAATCAACCAGATTAAGTTCATATTCATTCTCGATAACGCTGCCGGCAGTATAGGTGGTTGCGCCGATAATCGTGTCGCTCGCCAATGCCTGACTGAAAGTCGACCCCTCATGATCGTCGAGCGTTAGCGGACTGGCATCGGTATCGGACACCGTTGTTGCAACTGATCCGGCACCTGCATTGATCCTGAAGGTC
The DNA here is from genome assembly GCA_049645905.1 of Sulfitobacter sp. GTDB lineage: Bacteria > Pseudomonadota > Alphaproteobacteria > Rhodobacterales > Rhodobacteraceae > Sulfitobacter. The sequence continues at coordinate 3,974 of JBARUV010000313.1, read as the reverse complement.
GGATTGCTCGATCCATGCCAATCCCATTGCTCGCCGGATCTGAACTGTTCAATGATTCCGGCAACATTGGTCGTTGCATCGTCCAGCGCATAAATTTTGAGTCCGTAAACGGCCATCATCGTGTCCTAACAAGAAACTTTCAGATCGGGGCCAGGGATCGAAACGTCCTGATAAATGGCCCGATACGGACACTCTGATGATGATTGATTAAGGTCGGTTGAATCTATTGCGAACAAATGGAGGCAGTTCGGCTTTGGCCGCCCCTAAACCGGGACGGCCATGTTTTTCGAAATGCCTCAGCTCGCCAGTTTGGCGGCAATCTTGGCGACGTGACGGCCCTGATCGGCAGCCAGTTTAAGTTCCTTGTCGCTTGGCATCCGTGATCCATCCGGCCCTGCGATTGTCGCAGCGCCATAAGGCGATCCTGCGCGTACTTCGGAGATGTCCATCAATTCGGCTGAGGAATAGGGCAACCCGACAATCACCATGCCGTGGTGCACGAGGTTGTTCCATGACGACGTGATTGTCGTCTCGGACCCGCCACCCGTGCCGGTAGAGGTAAAGACCGAACCGACCTTGCCGATCAGCTTGCCGTCGGCCCAAAGACCGCCGGTCTGGTCAAAGAAGCTGCGCATTTGTGACACCATGTTGCCGAAACGGGTGGGTGTCCCCATGATGATTGCGTCGTAGTCGGGTAACTCATCGACGGTTGCAACTTCACCTGTCAGGTCGGTTTTCATACCGGCCGCTGCCACTTGTTCGTCGGTCATGATTTCCGGCACATGTTTGATGGTGACTTCCACACCGTCAACTTCGCCAGCACCTTTGGCAACGGCTTGCGCCATCGCCTCGATATGACCGTAGGAAGAATAATAGAGTACGAGTACTTTTGTCATTTTGTATCCTTTCAGGGACGTCAGGTATTTGAGAGCCTGCCCGCAGCCGTCAGGCCGGAAATTTGTCTTACCTCCAGCGTGTCCGCTGGCGGTCTTTCATCACAGTCACGCCCGGTCCGGGCATGACCACCAGCTACGAATGCCAGTGCATTCCACGAGCCTTAGTCTACGCGAGTTCCACCAGCAGACAAAGCCGCACCAGAGAACATCCGCTCTACACTTTTGATATAGAAGTCGGACAGGCCGCGACCAGCGGACACCACGTTTTCTACCTCGGGATCGGCACCGTCGATCACTTCTTCGGCGCCAGAACAAAATCGTGGATGACCTCGAAAAAAGGGCCGTCTGCCCCCTCTCCGTCAATTTTCTGCGGGTCTTCCACCCATTGGAATTTGGCCATCAGGCTTTCCTTCACGCCAAAAACCGCGTCCGAGTGGATATAGTCGTCATCGGGGTCAAAAATATGCGTGACCAGCGTTTCAAACCCTTCGGCCTCGATAATGTAGTGCAGATGTGCGGGACGAAACGGATGGCGGCCAAGCTGGGCAAGAAGCTTTCCGACAGGTCCGTCATCAGGGATCGGGTAGAAACGCGGCTTTGCGCCCCAGAACCAATACGACCCGTCTGCACCGGTTCTGAAAATGCCGCGCAAATTGAAATCCGGCTGGATGCCCTTTTGCTGCACATCATAGAAACCGTCGTCATTGGTTTGCCAAACGTCGATCTTTGCGCCCGCGACAGGCTTTCCGTTGATATCAAGGATGCGTCCCTTGACCAACATCTGCTCGCCTTTGCCATCCAGACAAATGTTTGATCCCATGGGCCGCTCCGGTGCGTCCGGTACGTGAAACGGCCCCAGAACCGTGCTTTCGGACGCCCCCGAGGGCTTGCGGTTGTTGATGGCATCGACCAGCATCGACACACCCAGAATATCCGACAACAGGATGAATTCCTGCCGCCAATCATCGCATTTGTGTCCTGTCTCTGTCAGGAAAATGATCGCTTGCAGCCATTCTTCCTCGGTCGGTTCAATTTCTTTGACCGCGGCGTGCAGATGGTTGATCAGCGATGCCATTACGTCGGCAAGCCGCGCGTTCTTGGCGTTGCTATTGCGGCTGATCACTACCTCTGCCGAATTATCTTCGGTGAAGTATCCCTGTTCCGTTGGTTTGGTCATGCTGTCCCTTTCACAGTTTGGGGTTGGTCGGTTGCAGGATCGCCCCGAGCACGCGGCGCAATGCGCCCGCCGGATCGTCAATCATTTCCTCGGCCCGCCATGCAACGTGGTGATCCGGTCTGACCAGAATGCACCCGCTGTCGCGGATTTCGCTGATGCGGGCCCAATCGCCCGTGTGATCCTGAACGGCGCGGCGCGGGCCGATCAGATGGAATGTGATCGCAAGGCCAAGCTCGGCCCCCACGATATCTGCCGCATCTTTCCACGCCTCCCCGCCGATGCCGGTCAGGAGGGTGAATGCCCCGTGCCCCGCAAGATCCAGACTTGAGACCTTTTTCCCCTCGGGCGTAAACACCCAGACATGCGGCAGACGCGCGCCCGGCCATGTTGTCGGATGGTAATGAAGCTCTTCATCCATTGAAAACGGCGGTTCCAGCTGTTCGTCTGTGACCACTGCATCCGAGACATAGCGCTGGTTCATCTCAACGCCGTGGCAATCGAATTCATATTTCTTGAATGCAATCGCTTCGCGCAGGGCAACGCGCTGTTTCTCGGCAGCCTTATTTCCTTGTGTCCGGGCATCCATGTTCTGCTGCATTTTGACAGGATCAACCGATCCCGTCAGGCCAAGCGCGTCAAAGATCGGGCCGAATTCACCAATAGATTGATTGGCGCGGGTGACGATCTGTTTGGCCACCGGCGCACGTTCAATGGTGTAACTGTCCAGCAGTGCCTGCCCTGCCTGCCCCTTTAGAACAGAGGCTAGTTTCCAACATAGATTGAACGCGTCCTGAATGGAGGTGTTAGAGCCAAGACCGTTGGAGGGCGGATGGCGGTGCGCGGCGTCGCCCATAATGAAAACGCGCCCTTTATGCATGTCCGTCGCATAGGCATTGTTCACGGTCCATGTGCTGGCGCTGATCAGCTCGATTTCAAGCGTCGGATCGCCGACCAGCTGGCGCGCCACTTCGGTGGCGTATTCAGGCGTGACGTCGGGCGCCGGTTCATTGATGTCATAGCCCCAGACGATCAGCCATTCGTTCCAGGGCCGGATCATCCGCACCAGCCCCATACCGATGCCACCGACATTGGCCCCCGGTTGCATCACCCAGTACAAGACCGACGGGCGGTGGGCGACATATCTGGACAGGTCCGCCTTGAACAGAATGTTCATCGACCCGCCGACACCCATCTGCCCCTCGATCGGCAGGCTTTCGTTCTCGGCGACCAGAGAATTGCCGCCGTCCGCACCAATCATGTATTTGGCGCGGATCGTCAGGTCCTGCCCCGTCAGCCGGTCGCGCACTGTCGCAGTGACACCATCACTGTCCTGCACATGGCTCAGATATTCGGTATTCATCCGGGTCTTGCTGCCGCGCTTTGCGGCGGTGGTGAATAGCAGAGGCTCCATATAGGTCTGCGGCAGATCGTTCATGAACGTTGGCGACGTCAACAGATGTTCGGCCTTGGACATCGGGTGTGTCCCCCAGCTTTTCATACGCCCGATTTCCTCTCCGGCAAGGCTCTCGCAAAAGACGTTTTCGCCCATCAATTCCTGCTCGGTGGCATGCAGGTATGCCTCGTCCTCAACCTCGCGGCCCAGATCCCGCAGAACCTCCATTGTGCGCTGGTTCGTAATATGCGCGCGCGGCGTATTCGCGAGCCACGAATAGCGGTTGATCGCAATGTTCTCGATGCCATAGGTAGACAACAACGCGGCACTTGCCGAACCTGCGGGCCCCGTGCCGATGATCAGAACCTCGGTTGTAATATCTGCCATAGATGAATTCCCAAGTTGTAATGGCGCCCCCCGCGCACGGGGGGCGGTGATGGTTCAGGTCGTGATCCATCCATAGCGTTCGGTGTCTTTGCCCGCGTAATCAGGATCGAGATAGATAAAC
>JBARUV010000312.1:0-2757 GCA_049645905.1 Sulfitobacter sp. | reverse complement strand
TAGGATGACAGCGCCCGAAGGGCGCAACCTCACACGCGCGGAGGTCGGTCCAGATCGAACGCCCTACGATCCGGCATCGCATAATAGGCCAAGGCCCAGTTTGTTCGTGACGATGGCACCATACGCGATGATATGCGAGGTGGCAGGAATGCGGTGTTATGGTCGTGATCTGCTACATCATGGGCGTGGCCATGATAAGCATCCATCACACTGACTACTTCGTCGTGCGCATGGCCATGTTCCTCGATCTCAGCATGTTGATCTGCAACAATCAGAGGAAGGTTGGTTATGTCGTGAGAAGCCATGCGGGAGTTGAACGACGCGATCATGCCCACCGCCAAAGCGATGGTCAGTATAACTCCAAGATAGCTTTTTATCTGCCGTCTCATCTGCTCGTTTCTGAGGGTCTTGGCCCACTTGCTTCATCCCCCCTAGGGGATTAGATCTTTCATATGACAAAACATGCTGCTCATGCAACCCACCCCGAAATCGTCAAGCGGCTGAAACGTGCCAACGGGCATCTGTTGAGTGTCATCAAGATGATTGAAGACGCACAGCCCTGCACCGATATCGCGCAGCAATTGCATGCCGTTGAGAAGGCGATCCAGCAGGCCAAACGCACGTTGATTCAAGACCATATCGACCATTGCCTCGATAGCGCCCTGACCGGCTCCAGCGACTCCCCTGTCGCCGCTGAGTTCAAGGCGATCACCAAGTATCTGTGAGGAACAACGCATGCTCTCCGTCCTGACTGACCGCACCTATCGTCATTTGTTCCTCGCGCAAATCGTGGCACTGCTTGGCACGGGGCTGGCCACCATTGCACTGGGGCTTTTGGCGTATGATCTGTCCGGCGAACGCGCCGGTCTTGTTCTGGGCACGATCTTCACGATCAAGATGGTCGCCTTTGTCGGCATAGCTCCAATCGCCGGAGCCTTTGCCAACCGCTGGCCGCGACGGACCATGCTGGTCAGCCTCGATCTGGTCCGGGCCGCCGTGGCGCTGTGCCTGCCCTTTGTGACCGAGGTCTGGCAGGCCTACATTCTGATTTTCGTGCTACAATCCGCCTCTGCCGCGTTTACGCCGACGTTTCAGGCGACAATCCCCGACATCTTGCCAGAGGAAGACCGATACACTCGCGCCTTGTCACTTTCGCGGCTGGCCTATGACCTAGAAAACATCATCAGCCCGATGTTGGCCGCGATTCTGCTGACCTTCCTCAGCTATCACGCATTGTTTGTCGGCACCGTGATCGGTTTTCTCGGGTCGGCCTTGCTTGTGGTCTCGGTCCTGCTGCCCAGTCCGCAACCTACAGCGCCAAGGGGTATCTATGACCGCACCACACGGGGGATGCGTATATACCTCGCCACTCCGCGCCTGCGGGGGCTCTTGTCGCTCAACCTCGCCGCAGCGGCAGCGGGAGCGATGGTGTTGGTGAACACTGTGGTTCTGGTCCGCGCCGATCTTGGCTTTGGCGACACGCAGGTGGCCATCGCCCTTGGTGCTTTCGGTGGCGGATCAATGCTTGCAGCTCTGCTGCTGCCCCGTCTTCTGGATAATCGCCCTGATCGCCCCGTGATGATCGGCGGAGCTGTGGTATTGGTCGTTACTTTTTTGTGTCTGTCTCTGATGTCGCTCATTTACAATACACAGTGGCTCCCGCTTCTCGCAGGTTGGTTGATCATCGGGGTCGGATATTCCGCCGTGCTGACCCCATCGGGGCGACTGCTAAAACGATCCGCACACGCTGAAGACAGACCCGCCGTCTATGCCGCACAGTTTGCGCTGTCACATGCCTGCTGGCTTGTCACATATCCGCTGGCAGGGTGGCTGATCACCGTAGCCGGGCCAACGACAGCATTTGCAGCTCTGGCATTGCTCGCGGGTGTTGGATTGGTCAGTGGGGTTGCTTTGTGGCCGCAAGAGGATAGCGGGTCAGTGCAGCATTCACATGATGATCTTCCAAGTGATCATCCGCATGTGCAGGATGGCAGAACCCACAGCCATCCAATTGTCATAGACGACTATCATCAGCACTGGCCAAGGATGCGAGAACCGGAAGTGTCCCAATAACCGTCCATGGCAGAGTTATCGAATGGTGGAAGGGGAAAAGGTGCCACCAAGTCCTCCGCCAGCACCCGCCCAATGGCATCTTCCGATCCGACGAGTTCTGAAATGTTCACCGGACTGGCAAGCGCTAGGCTCTGTTCAACCGCGAAGGCCATCGCCTGTCATGCTTTTTTTGAGAAGGCGAAGTTCAAGCGTCTGTTCCGCAACCACCTCTTTGAGATCCTTTGCCTGGCGACGCAGTTCCTTGACCTCATCAGTGTTTGCAGTCAGCGCTGTGTCACCCGCAAGCCGCTTCTTCCTGGCTTCCATGAAATTCTTAGACAACTTGCAGTAAATGCCCTGCGCTATGCCCTCACGGCGGCACAGCTCAGCAATGCTGTCCTCACCGCGCAGACCATCAAGCACGATGCGGATTTTCTCTTCGGACGAGTAGTGTTTGCGGGTGGCACGTTTGATATCTTTGACGATCTTCTCGCCGGGACTTTTGCGTGTTCCAATTGTCTGTCTCATGTTCCACTCCTCAGTGGTTACGATGAGCCAGAAACCCTCTCTTATCAAATGCCGCTATTTGGACCCATAAGCGCTGACGTCAGACATGATTCCATATTTCATGGATATTAGAAATATTGACTGCAAATATTGCCTCAGGTCCTCAGGTAACAGAAAACTCGAGGGGCCGTTCTACCG
>JBARUV010000311.1:0-3868 GCA_049645905.1 Sulfitobacter sp. | reverse complement strand
ACGAAGCCAGCCCGACCGATCCGCGTTCGGACGAAACTGCGCCTCGCAGAATGCTCCGCAAGCAAACCATCGGGTTCTGTCGCGCCGCCGACGGTGCGCGGATCGCTCACGCGACCGTTGGTGAAGGACCGCCGCTGGTAAAGGCGGCCAATTGGCTCAATCATCTTGAACTGGACTGGAACAGCCCGATCTGGGGAAACACATTTGCCGCCTGCGCAAAGGGCCGAACATTTGTCCGCTACGATGAACGCGGCAATGGCTTGTCAGACTGGGACGTGGAGGACATTAGCTTTGAGGCTTTCGTACGTGATTTGGAGACAGTTGCCGACGCGCTTGGGCTCGAAAAGTTTCCGTTACTGGGTATCTCGCAGGGTAGTGCGGTTTGCGTGGAATATGCCGCGCGCCATCCCGAAAGAGTATCTGGGCTGATCCTTATCGGCGGATATGCCACTGGCTGGAGGATCGGTGCCAGCCCGGATGAACAGGCACGGCGCGAAGCCGTCATGACACTTACGCGACATGGCTGGGGCGGGAAAAACCCTGCCTATCGCCATATCTTTTCGCAGACCTTCATGCCGGATTCAAAACCAGAAGATCTTGACTGGTTCGACGAGTTCCAACGTCAGTGTGCGTCACCAGAGAACGCCGTACGATTTCAGGAAGCCTTTGGGCAAATCGATGTGCGTTCAAGCATGGCACAGGTGGCCGCGCCAACGATCGTGTTTCACGCACGTGAAGATCAACGGGTATCAATTGAACAGGGGCGCGAACTGGCAATCGGCATACCCGGTGCGGAGTTCGTCCCGCTTGACAGCCAGAACCACATTTTACTGGGTCATGAGCCAGCCTGGCTGGAGTGCGTGAAAAAAGCGAGCGATTTTCTCAGGCAGCACGCGCTGTGAAAGGGGCTTTGGTTAGGATTTACGTTGCGGCAACTGCCTAATCGAACGTGCCGCCCACGAGACCGCCCATTGACCAAGAGCGCGTGAGCAACGGCGCCTCTCAGTGATCTAGACCAAAACCAGCTTCTTGGTTCGTAAACGGCCCCCTTGTTTTCGATTGAATGCTGTTGGCGCCCGTGAACCGGACCGCGGTGTCCTCTTGCTGATCTCCTCGACGGCAGCGACCTGAGTTTATTGAAACTTCGGGCGGCGCTTTTCCTGAAAGGCAGTGACTCCTTCAACGAAATCTGGGTGATACCCCGCCTCACGCTGGGCGGCGCTTTCGCTGCGCAGTTCCTCTTCAAAGCTCGACGACTGTGCGGCCCAGGTCAGCTGGCGAGTGAGCGCCAGAGCCTTGGTTGCGCCAAGAGCAAGGTTTTTCGCCAGCTTCTCAGCGGTTTCCAGCACTGCATCGTCTTCGGTCAGCCGGGTGATCAGGCCCCAGTCCAGCGCCTTTTCGGCGGGCAGCTTTTCTCCCAGAAGCATCATCTCGAGCGCGCGGGTTCTTCCGATGGCGCGGGTCAACAGCCACGCGGCACCGCCGTCGGGCACCAGTCCGATGTGTCGAAAAGGCATCAGGAAATAGGCCGAACGACCGGCGACAATGATATCACCCATCATTGCCAGCGAGGCACCAACGCCTGCCGCAGCACCGCGTACGGCGGTCACGATTGGCACCGGACAGTCGCGGATGGTCAGCGCCAGCGGGTTATACAGATCTTCCAGCAAGGTGCCCGCGTCCATTTCGCCGACAGCCATGCCGGGATCGTTGCTCAGGTTGGCGCCGGAGGAAAACGCACGATCGTCGCCGGTTAGAACGATTGCTCCAGAGCGCTGTGCCGCTGCGCGTACGGCGAGCCGCAGTTCCATTGCCATGGCAGTCGAGACAGCATTCATGCTGGCGGGGGCATTCAGCGTGATACGGGTCACCGGACCGATATCTTCGATCAGCAAGAGGTTGGTCGACATGGCTTCTCCTTATTGGTTCCAACGCTTATAGAGCGGGCGAGATCAGATTCAGGGCCATAAACACGGCGTTTTGAAGTGTCGAGCATGTGGTCCTCTAAGTGGCTATTTTAGGGGTGCAAGGCAGTCCGGCTAGCACTGACAGGTACGCCATCATTTGCGCGCCTTAGGGCGATCATCAAGGCCGAGGCCTCTGCCGATGATTTCTTTCATGATTTCCGATGTGCCCGCATAAATCCTGCTGATACGGGCATCGCGGTAGAGGCGGCTGATTTCGTATTCGTCCATATATCCAGCACCGCCGAAAAGTTGCAGACACTCGTCGACCACGCGCCCTTCGGTTTCGCTGGTCAACAGCTTGACCTCTGCGGCTATTTCCGGGGCCAGCGTGCCACCCATCATCTGTAAAACTGAATGATCAAACAACGCCGTGGCGGCATCAAGTTTGGTACGCATTTCCGCCATCTTGAAGCGGGAATTCTGGAACATGCCGATGGGCTGGCCAAAGGCCTTGCGGTCCTTGATGAATTCCAGCGTCAGCGCAAAGGCCCGTTCGGCCCGCGCCAGTACGCCCGCACTGCCGATCATCCGCTCTTCGGCGAGGTTCTTCATCATCATTTTGAAACCGGCGCCCGGATCGCCCAAGACATTGGCCTTTGCAACACGTACGTTTTCAAAGAACAATTCGGCAGTGTCCTGCGAGGCCAGCCCCATTTTCCGCAGCTGTCTACCACGGACGAAACCTTCCATGCCGGTTTCTACCATAAACAGACCAATATGATGCGGATTGTCTGTATTGGTGCGGGCGGCAACAATAACCAGATCAGCCAGAATGCCATTTGAAATATAGGTCTTGGAGCCATTGAGTAGCCAATGGTCGCCCATGTCCCTTGCGTGCGAGGTGATACCGGCTAGGTCGGAACCGGCGCCTGGTTCTGTCATCGCAATGGCGAGGATTTTGCTGCCATCGACGACGCCGGGCATAAACCGGTCCTGTTGTTCGGTAGTTGCAAAATCGCGCAGATAGGGGCCCACGACACGATTATGCAGTGGAATAAACAGACCGGATTCGCGCGGCGTAATCTCCTCCGCAATGATCATGTCATAGCGGAAATCGTCAAGTTCCAGCCCACCGTGACGTTCGGCGGCATAGGGAGCCAGAAAACCCTGCGCGCCTGCGCTGGCCCAAATGTCGCGGCTGACAATACCCGCCTCGCGCCACGCCTCGCCATGGGGAAAAACCTCCGCTTCGGCCCAGCGGCGGACGGAGACGCGGAACATCTCGTGATCGTGTTCGTATATCCGGCGTTTCAGCATCTCGTCTCCTCTTTATGGTTCCGCCCCTGCAAAGGCAGGCGGAACCTATGCGTCTAGGCCACCTTTGCGACGCGGAGTTTGTCGAATGCATCGGCGGGCAGGGCAAACCGCGGGCCATAGGCGTCGGCCAGTTCGGCTGCACGGGCAGCAAAGGTCTCCACTCCAATGAGGCGGATGTATTGCAGTGCGCCGCCCGTCCAGGCCGGAAAGCCGATACCGAAGATCGAACCGATATTCGCCTCTGCTTCGGAAATCAGCACGCCTTCGTTATAGCAACGCAGCGTTTCGATCGCCTGACGATACAACAGCCTGTCTTCGGCGTCCTGCATCTCGATCTTCGAATTGCCGACGATGTATTTCGTGAGCCCCGGCCACAATGATTTGCTGCCATCGGCATGGTAATCATAGAAACCGGCACCGGCCTTGCGCCCTGTGCGTCCCATGGCGATGAGATCATGACCAACCGCAACCGCAGAATTGTTAATGGCGGGGAAGCCATTTTTGACACCCAGACGTTCGTCGAGCTCCAGATGTGTGTCATGGGCTTTCTTGATAAGCGTCAGCGTTACCTCGTCCTGTACGGCCAAAGGCCCGACCGGCATTCCGACGCGCCACGACGCGCGTTCGACCGCCGCCGCTGGCAT
>JBARUV010000310.1:0-4076 GCA_049645905.1 Sulfitobacter sp. | reverse complement strand
ATTCTGAATGATTCACTCGCCTGGACCGAAGAAATTGCGCGCTTCCTTTTGATCGGCGTCACCTTCATCGGATCAATCATGGCCACGCGAAAACAAAGCCACATCGCGGTCGAGTTCATCTATCGCTGGGTGCCACGGACAGGCCGGAAAATCGCGCAGTTCTTGATCGACGCGATCACCACCGGATTCTTCCTCGTATTGGCCATCCTTAGCGGGCAAATCGCGGGTCGCACCGGCCAGTTGATGGTCTCTATCGAATTGCCGAAATCAACCGTCTACTGGATCGTCGCTGCGGCTTTCGTCTGTATGGCGCTCTATTCCGCCTGGAACATGTGGGGGCATCTGCGGGACGGCACATCAAAACTGATCGACCCCGAAAAATACGCGGATCAGGTCCGCGCAATCGACTAGGGGCGAACGTTGGACATTATTTGGCTTTTCGCGATGTTGTTCGGCATGCTGATTTTCGGGGTTCCGGTCGCGGTTGCCCTTGCCGGCGCTTCTGCTGTTTTCATATTCGCCAACGGCACACCCCCGCCGATGGTCGTTGCGCATCGCATGATCAATGGCGTCGACAGTTTTCCACTCTTGGCGGTGCCGTTCTTCATTCTTGCGGGAAACCTGATGAACACCGCCGGTATCACGGAACGGATATTCAACTTTGCCCTCGCATTGGTTGGATGGATGCGCGGTGGCCTCGGCCATGTGAACGTGGGCGCCAGTGTGATTTTTGCGGGCATGTCCGGTGCGGCGGTGGCGGATGCGGGCGGGCTTGGCGCAATCGAGATCAAGGCGATGCGCGATGCCGGCTATGACCCCAAGTTCGCGGTTGGCATCACGGCTGCATCCTCTACCATTGGGCCGATCATCCCGCCTTCGCTGCCGATGGTGATTTACGGTGTCGTGGCAGGCACCAGCATCGGACAACTGTTCGTCGCCGGATTTCTGCCCGGATTATTGATGGCAGTTTCCTTGATGATCATGATAGCGGTCATGGCCCGTACCCGTGGATTTGGACGGGACCAAGAATTTTACTGGCCGGTCCTGTTCGCCACGTTCAATCGCGCATTCCTGTCGTTGCTCACCCCTGTCATTATCGTCGGCGGCATTCTTTCAGGCGCATTCACCCCGACCGAGGCTGCAGTGGCGGCCTGTGCATGGGCGCTGTTCCTTGGGGTGGTCGTCTACCGAACCTTGACGATAGCCCGTTTCTTGCGGGTCAGCTTTGAGACTATCGAGACAACGGCAGTTGTTCTACTGGTGGTGGGAGCGGCTGCGATTTTTGCCTGGATACTGACCAGCAACCGCGTGCCCGAACAGTTCGCCGCCAGTTTGCTGGCCGTTTCTGACAAACCTTGGGTCATCCTGATCGTGATGAACCTGATCCTGCTGGCTGTCGGTTGCTTTATGGAAACCGTCGCGGCGATCACGATTCTGGTGCCGGTTATGTTGCCTATCGCTGTGGTGCTGGGCATCGACCCCGTTCATTTTGGTGTCATCATGGTGTTGAATCTGATGCTGGGGCTTTTGACCCCGCCGGTGGGTATGGTGCTATATGTGCTTTCGCGGGTTGCACGCATTCCATTCGAACAATGCGTTGTCGGCACTGCACCTTTTCTCATTCCGCTCGTGATCGTGTTGATGCTGGTGACTTTCATACCCGGGATTACCATGTGGCTGCCCACCCTTATCTACCGCTAGGGACGGCACATCGACACGACGATGCTGAACCTCCAAGGATCAACGTGATCAGCGTGTCGCGCGTGCAAGTGAGATGGCTGGGATTTCACGCATACTGCCAACTGGTCGCGCGGCTCAATAGGTCTGGTTGCATCCAGAAGGGCAAAATATTACTTGCTTTCCCAATTTGGTAATATCATCATACAATCGTGATGGAAGATGTTCTGTTTGCAGAGCAACACAACAATGCGGGCCGCTAATAATTATCAGCTCGCACTACGGGAGGAAGACTTATGATTGGAAGAACTATATTGGCGCGTCTGCCGCGACGGTTGGGTGTGCTTGCGGTCGCGGGCGCGATGTCCGTGGGAATCGGTGCGGCCGCTCACGCGGAAACGATGATCAAGTTTGCAACCGCGCTGTCAAACGACAGTGGGCTGATGCGCATCGCCTATGCACCCTGGTTGGAGGAACTGAACGCCAAAGCGGAAGGCGAATTCAAGATTCAGGCCTTTCCACCGCCGTTTGCAACGGCGACGAACGTCTGGGATCGTGTCGTCGACGGGGTTGCCGATATGGGCATCATCGTCTTGCCGGCCACAGGCCTGCCGTTCGCCGGATCGCACGTTTCGACTGTTCCGGGTGCCGGGGACAACGTCAAGGCAGGGGCCGTCGCCCTTTGGGAGCTTTATGAGAAAGGCCTGCTCGAAGGTGAATTCGACGATGTACATCTGGTAAACCTCGTGACTGTTCCTGCAAACGTCTTCATTTCGAAAGAGAAAGTGGACAGCATGGACGATATCGCGGGCATGAAGGTGCGCGCGAACGACAAGAATTCTGCCGCGGCACTTTCCAATCTGGGTGCCTCTCCGATAGCGATCCCATTTTCCGAAGCCTATCAGGCTCTTTCAAAAGGGGTGGTGCAGGGTGGCGTAGCCAACGGTGTCACCATTGTCGGCTTCAAGTTCGGCGAAGTGACCGGCTGGCAAATCGACAACGTTTTCTTTGGCATGGTTCCAGCGGCCATCGTGATGAACAAGGAGTTTTACGAAGGTCTCAGCCCCAAAGCGAAGGAAATCCTCGCATCGGTGCATGGTCGTGAGGGCTCTCTCGACATCGGAAGACGCCAGCATCAATATGACCTTGAGAACCGCGCGTACCTCGAAGCTGATGAAAATTATACGTTCGTGACGCTTTCGGACGCGGAAAAGGCAAAGTGGGACGCTGAACTGGCTAAAGTCGGTGCGGTATGGGCGGCGGACACGCCGAACGGAGAAGAAATCCTGCGCGTTTACACCGAAGAATACCAGAAAGCTGCCAGCCAATACTAATCGGTTGGTAAAATATACTGGCGCGGCTCTGTTTAACGTGGCCGCGCCGGACATTTTCTGATGCTGTGAATAGTTGCGTTCATTTCGGGAGGAGGAGCAAAAGATGATATCTTCGGAAACGGAGCGCCAGGAATCCGGTGTGACGCACGGTTTCAGTCATGCAGCGCAGGGTGATCCGGCCCTCATGCAGGTGGACAGGTTACTTGCGGCGCTGAACAGGATGATTGCATCGGCGGGCGTCATATTGATGCTGGGGGTTGCTCTTTTTACCGTGGTCGATGTTGTCATTCTGCGCGCGATATTCAACGCGCCTTTCTCTGCCTCGAACGAAGTTTTCCAGATGCTGTTCTCGGTTGCCATCGCGGCTGTGTTGGCAAGTGGACTTTCCGACCGTGCGACACTTCAAATTGATCTACTCGAAGCCGTTCTTCCAGAAAGCCTTGTCGCATGGCTCAAGGCAATAGGCGCTGCAATCTATGTTGTGATGCTTGTCCTGCTTTGCATGGGAATGATCGAGCATACGATGACAACACGCAGCCGGGGGGCAATCACGACCATACTTCAGATGCCGACCTGGCCCTTCATGACGGCAGTGACCGTGCTCATGCTGCTGGCGGTTCCGTCGCAGCTTATCGTCTTTCTGGATGAGGCAGTCCGGCTTCCGGGTCGATGGGTCGCGGTCTTGATCGCGGCCCTGACAGGGGCAGCAATCTGTATCGGTCTTTATTTTGTCGCACTTGAGCTTCAACCCTACCTTCTGTCCAATATGATGACGGCCGCCATCTGCGTGTTCGTCCTCCTTTGGGTTTTGATCCTGTTTTTTGTGCCTCTGTCGGCCGCACTCCTGCTCGCTGCCGGCCTTGGCATTACCGGCACGTTCGGGTTTGACACCGCTGTAAAAATTGCTGCATCCGAGACCGCGAGCTTGCTGACAAGCGCCGATCTGGCGATTATTCCGCTGTTCCTGATGATGGGCGGATTTGCGGTCGCCAGCGGTATGTCAAGCGACATCTACAAACTGGCACACGCGGTTTTTGCGCCGTTCCGGGGCGGGCTGGCCATGGC
>JBARUV010000309.1:0-1850 GCA_049645905.1 Sulfitobacter sp. | reverse complement strand
AAGCAAACACGGCGTTCCGCTCCGCCTTCAAGCGCATCGGCGAGATCGCTACGATCCGCTTTTCCGCGCCGATCGCGGGCCGGGTTTACGCGCGCCACGGCACGACGACCGAAACCCGCCTGACGGTCATCGACAAGCGCGAAGGTCTCACCCCCGATCTGACCGCCGCCTATCATGATCAGGCGGAAAGCTCGCAAGCGCTTCTGGCCTTGGTGCAAGCCCATTGTCCGCCCCGCTTGATTTTTGAGCCAACTGAACAGGCCGCAAACGCTTCAAGGTCCTCAGTTGTGCAGTCACCATCAATCCAATCTTTGCGAGATAAAGCGCGCAGCCAGGTGCGGGCGGTAGAGGCGGAGAAAGCACGGCATCCATTTGATCTGATCGAGGCAGAAGAGATCGCCTACCTACCGAAACTCTGGACGGAAAAATCAAGCCGTCTGACCGAGGCGCTTTATGAAGGTTATGAGGTTCAGTCGATTACCATCGAAGGCGCACATCCGCATCCAACGGCCCTTGTGCAATCAGCTGCCATGGCTTCGGTCGCACCACCCCTTCCCTCCTATCGACCTAAATTGCATGCCAAGCTGATCACGGACGGCGCGCTGTCCGACGCACAGATCGAAAGCATCATATACGCGGGGGAGGCCCACGAGCAACATTTGAGCAGCTGGTTCCGTCATGATGACGAAGACCAACGCCTTATCGCGTGTGAAGCGGATGCCGAAGACGGGTTTCAATTGCGCAAAGGCTGGTTCCTCGGGGACGGTACGGGCTGCGGCAAGGGCCGACAGGTCGCGGGTGTCATCCTCGACAATTGGGTGCGTGGGCGCAAGCGGGCGATCTGGGTTTCAAAATCCGACAAGCTGATCGAAGATGCGATCCGCGACTGGACTGCCATTGGCGGGCGTGTCTCTGACATCGTGCCCCTGTCCCGGTTCAAACAGGGCTCAGACATTCGCCTCGAACAAGGCATTCTGTTCGTCACCTATGCGACGCTGCGCACGGCCGAACGCCAGCATGACGATATCCTTAAAGCTTCCCGGCTCGATCAGGTCACCGCATGGCTCGGCAAAGGTTTTGACGGCGTGATCGCATTCGATGAAGCCCATGCGATGGCGAACGCTGCAGGCGAAAAGGGAAAGGAAGGCGGACGGGGCGACAAACAGGCCTCGCAGCAAGGTCTAGCCGGATTAAAACTTCAAAACCTCGTGCCCGATGCACGGGTGCTCTATGTCTCGGCAACAGGTGCTACGATTGTTGGCAATCTCGCCTATGCCTCTCGTCTCGGTCTCTGGGCAACCGGTGACTCACCCTTTGCCACGCGCGAACAGTTCATCGCGGACATGGAAGCGGGCGGAATTGCTGCGATGGAGATCATCTCGCGCGATCTTAAAGCGCTCGGTCTTTATCTGGCGCGCTCGCTGTCCTACGAGGGTGTCGAATACGAGATGCTGGTGCACGATCTCACACCGGCACAGCGCGACATTTACGACAGCTACGCCGAAGAGTTTCAGGTGATCCATACCAATCTGGAAGCGGCACTTGAGGCTTCAGGCATTACTGCCGAGGACAGCACGCTAAATGTGCAGGCCAAATCAGCGGCCCGGTCAGCGTTCGAGAGCAATAAGCAGCGCTTCTTCAATCACCTGATCACCGCGATGAAATGCCCGAGCGTGATCAAATCCATGCAGAACGACTTAGAGAACGGTGCATCGGCGGTGGTTCAGATCGTCTCAACAAGCGAAGCCCTTATGGAACGGCGTCTGGCGCAGATCCCGGCATCGGAATGGCATGATCTGCATGTCGACATCACGCCGCGGGAATATGTGCTCGATTATCTGATGCATTCG
>JBARUV010000308.1:0-14611 GCA_049645905.1 Sulfitobacter sp. | reverse complement strand
GGGGCAGCTATACTTCGCGCTGCGCCTTGCGGGCTATCGCAGCTTTGCCCGGGATCCGGGACCGCTGCCGATGATTCTGGACGATATCATGGAAACCTTCGATGACACCCGCGCTGCAGCCGCGCTAAACCTGTGCGCCGAGATCGGGCGCAACGGGCAGGCAATTATCTTTACCCACCATGCACATCTGGTCGAACTGGCGCGCCGGTCCATTCCGGGCGTTTCTATCGTTGAAATGCCGGGCTAAGAACGCCATCACAGCAAGTCCATTACCGACCCTTGCACATCCAGATCAACCCGCAGCCTCGCGCGGGCGCGCGCCAAACGGGACATCACAGTGCCAAGGGGCACAGACAATCGCGCGGCGATCACCTGTGGACTGCTTTCACCCGCCATCACCTGCGCCATGACCGCACCCTGCTCGCTTGGCAGGCGCGCAATGGCGGCACGCAGTTCCGCGCAGGCCAATCGGGCGGGGGCGGCGGGTGCGATCTGGACCATCTCCTCGGACAGTTCTTGCGTCGGTTTCTTTGAGCGCCAGCGCTGGCGTGCCAGATTGTGCAGTGTGATCATGGCATAATGCTCGGGGCGGGCAATCTCGGTGGGGCTGTTCAGCATCTGCCAGAGCCGCATGGCGGTTTCCTGCGCGAGATCTTCGGCGTCGTCCGCAGTGCCACACAACCGGCGCGCGCGTTTGCGCAGGCGCGGCATCAGGTGGGCAAATCGGTCGTCCGGTGTGGGTGTCATGAGGTTACCTCCGGGTTGTCTGGATCGCAGCATGACCCAAAAACGCATTTCAACCACTGAGGGTATTTCCGCCGATGCGCCTGAAGGGGTCTTTTTCGGCGGGGCTTTGCCCATCGCGGCCATCACAATCGGCAGGGTGCCGCGCGTCGTGCGCCATGTCGGGACGCGGACGCTGTTTGAAACATCTGTCTTGTCGAAGGCCTACAAAACGCCTTTGACACTCTAACCACCCTAAGGGGAGTAACTACCATGACCCGACTGACGAAACTGAGCGCGTTTGCAATCTCGGTCCTGTGCCTGCCTGTCTATGCGATGGGTTCCGGCGCTGCGGATCTTGATTCCAATGGCGATGGCTTGCTGAGCGTAAGCGAAGTGCAGGCTGTCTATCCGGATGTCACAGCAGAGCAGTTTTCAGCAATGGACCTGAATGCCGACGGAGCGCTGGATGACAGCGAAGTTGTCGCAGCACAGGAGGCAGGTGTGATGCCCGCAGCGCCCAGCGACAGCTAGGGGACCGGTGCACCCGAGGATACAGCAGAACTCAGGGGGTTACCTCTCTCCCTGACCTTTGGTCACTGTGTGAGGCCCGGCAGCTCCAGCGCCGGGCCTCTTTTTGCGGCGACACCGCTTATTGCGGCAGATGGATGTTGAATACCGCCCTGATCTGTTGATCCAGATCGGGGGCAAAGCGGGCAGGAGCGCGTCGGCCAAGAATGTCTTCCTTGCGCTTTTTTGCTTTCTCGATCAGGTCCGGCTTGCCTTTCTCCGCCCATTCCTTGGGTGAAGTACGATCACCCAGTGCCGGATAAACGTGATCCATTTCCATTCGGCCCAGCGTTTGTTCAGTGCCGAGGTAATGGCCCGGACCGCCCATGCAAACCTGACGCATCTGCTCCAGTGCCAGCGTTTCATCGGTCACTTCGATGCCACGCACACAGCGCAGCGCCTGTCCGATCAGATCATCCCCGAGAATAAGGCTTTCATGACAAAACCCAAGCAGCGAAGCATGCATGCCCGCCGCTTCATAGACCATGTTCAATCCGGAAAGGCCCGCCATGACGTTGGAACACATCTGTTCCCAGCCTGCTTGCATGTCGGGCAGTTTGCTGTCCGCGATACCCGCCGCAGCACCGCCCGGAATATCATAAAACGCATGCATCTGCGCGCAGCCTGCCGTCAGCAACGCCTGTTCGCCCGATCCGCCCGTCATCGCACCGGACCGCAGGTCCAGCCCGAAAGGCCATGTGCCAAACACTGTCGGATGCCCCGGTTTGATTGCATTGACATAGACCATGCCTGCCAGACACTCCGCGACCGCTTGCACAATCGCGCCCGCAACGGTGGATGGTGCCGTTGCCCCTGCCATACCCGCTGACAGCAGCAGCACGGGCATGCCGCCCTTGATGCAGGCCTCCATCACTTCGCAGGCGTCCGTGCCGAATTTCATGGGCGGAACGACAAAACAGTTTGAATTGCTGACAAAGGGCCGTGCGCGCCAGGTGTCTTCACCACCGGCAATCATGTGCAGCATCTCGAGGGCAGGGGCGACAAAGGCGGCTTCTGTGAAAGATGTGCCAACGTGTTTTGTGGTGCCTGCACAGCAGCCATAAACCGTGTTCAGGTCCATTTCGAGATTGTCATAGATGTCGCGGCAGACCATCGGGCGCTGGAGAAAGTGGATGTTGTCCAGCGTATCACAGATACGTGCGGCGTCGTGCAGATCCTGAATACCGCATTCCCGGTAGTTGCGCCCCTCTGCATCGACCATATGCACCGCTGCACCTGCCGTGCCGTAATGGACACGGGTGCCCGAGAGCTCCAGATCATGCAAACCATCGCGGCTGAACAGCGTGACAGAGCGGTTGGCGCGCGCAATCGTATCCTCGACCAGGGCGCGGGGAAAACGCAGGCGGCCATCGTTCCCCAGGATTGCCCCTGCGGCGGTCATGTAATCCACGCCGCTTTGAGGCGCATCGGCAAGGCCAATGGTTTCAAGCGCCTCTAGGGCCGCGTTGTGGATGGCGGCCATGCCGGCGTCGGTGAGGGGCTTGTAGGTGCCGCCTTCCATTCCGGGGCGGATAGGGCGCAGGTGGTTGGCCAAGGGGGCAGCACGAGCAGCGCGGCGCGCCGCGCGACCTCCGGTCCGGTTTGGGACGTGGGTCGGGGATTGATCTTTCATGGGGGCGATCCGTTACGGAGAAAAGGGAAAGAGGCTGGGTCAGGCCGGATGTGGCGCCCCACGTGCCGCGCGCCCGCGGTCTGCACCGATGGTGCGGATATGGCGGTTTGCAATGGCGCGGTCTGAGGGCAAAGCAGGTTCCTTTTTCTAGAAACTACGCTGCGAAAGCACGGCAATACGTTCTGTTCTATTTGCGACTGCAGCGGCCATTTGCGACTTTTGTAATTGGTTCCCTATGCCTCACCCGTCGGCGGGGCACCGCCATCGACAGCGGTTTAATCCTGCAAAAAATTGCCCATCGCGAATGCGTGATCGGGTGCAGCGGAACCAACACCCTATGTCAGACGTATTACAAGTGAAGTCGCGTGAAAGCGGCTGTTTAAAACTAAAGGAGCGACAAGATGCGCAAGACCACCACACTGACACTCTCCACCGCATGTGCGGCCCTTATGATGGGCGGCGCGGCATGGGCCGGTAACCTTGATACCGCACCCGTCGACGCCCCTGTTTACGCTCCGGCACCGGTTGTCGTCAGCGGGGAATGGACCGGCTTTTATGGCGGTTTGCAGTTGGGATACGCCGATATCGATGGTGACGCCGGATTGAACGGCAGCGATTCCACGTACGGTCTGCATGCCGGGTACGACTACGACTTTGGCAGCTACGTGCTGGGCGCGGAACTGGATTATGACAAGACCGATATTGACCTGAACGGTGGGGCGGCCAACATCGATTCCGTTGCGCGGCTCAAGTTCAAGGCGGGTTATGACCTCGGCGATACGCTGGTTTATGGTACCGCGGGTGCAGCGCGTGCTGATACCTCTGTGGGCAATGAATCCGGCGCATTTATTGGCCTCGGTGTGACCTACAAGGTAACAGACCGCTACACGATTGGTGCTGAACTGCTGGAACACCGCTTTAGCGATGTTGGCGGTACAGCAGGAGCGGACGTTGATGCCACGACATTCAATATTCGCGGATCGATCCGGTTCTAATCCTTTATACTAGTCCTTAATAACTGTGGGCCGGGGCTTATGCCCCGGCCCGTTCCTCTGCAAAACGGCAGAGGGTTTCTACCGCACTGACAAACGCATCATCTGCAATGGTCATGGCCACACGCACATGTCCCGCAGCCGCGACGCCAAAACTCTCGCCCGGCATCACAGCGATGTGGTGGTGGTCAAGAAGTTCTTCAGCAAATTCTTCTCCAGTTAATCCTGTGCTGCGTACATCCAGCATCAGATACATCGCACCATCAGCAGGGACCAGAGCGACTGCATTCTGCGTTGCCAGCACAGCCTGAGCCAGAGCACGGCGGCGCCGGAACGGAGCAGAGATTTCGACTTCGAGCGC
Organism: Sulfitobacter sp.; assembly: GCA_049645905.1. Taxonomy (GTDB): domain Bacteria; phylum Pseudomonadota; class Alphaproteobacteria; order Rhodobacterales; family Rhodobacteraceae; genus Sulfitobacter. The sequence goes on along the minus strand of JBARUV010000308.1, from coordinate 10,332 downwards.
GGTGCCCTGATCCAGAGCAAACAGCGCAGCGTCCTGAATATATCCCGGCACCCCGTAGGTCGTGTGGGTCGCCAGATTGATGAGATGATCAACGACCTCTTCAGGCCCTATGATCCAACCACACCGCGATCCCGTCATGGCGTGTGATTTTGACATCGAGCCGACCACTAGCGTGCGCTGCGCCATCCCCGGCAGGGCGCGGGGCGAGATATGTGCGCCCTCCCAGATTTGCGTGTCGTAGACTTCGTCAGATATCAGCCAGAGATCATGATCCACGCAAACCTGCGCAATACCTTCCAGTGTAGCGCGGGAATAAACCACGCCTGTAGGGTTGTTGGGTGAATTGATCAGCAGGGATCTGGCCCCGGGTGCAGCTGCCGCAATATCTGTCGCGCGCGGCTGGAATGCATCTTCGGCGCGCGTTTGTATTGCCTTGGGAATTGCAGAAACGCCGCGCAGGGTGCCCGGATAGGTCGCGTAATAGGGATCAAGGTACAGTGCTGTATCACCCGGGTCGCAGACCGCAGCATGCGCCGCAAAGAGGGCGGATTGCCCGCCCGGTGTGATCGTCACATTGTCGCGTGTCGTCGGGACACCGGTACGCTCCGTCACACGTTTCGCAATTGCGTCACGCAGCTCGGTCGTGCCGGGGACAGATGCGTATCCGGTATGCCCAGCCATCGCCGCGCGGTGCATGTCTTGAAGGATTGGCGCAGCAGTGCGGATGTCATGTTCGCCAATGGTCAGTTCGGTCACGGCAATGCCGTCCGCAATCATCTGGCGGGCACGATTGAACACGCCCCAGCCATCGGATCCGCCGCCCAAAAGGCCGGTGACACGGTTTGAAACTTGCATGGGTTCGCCTCCGGTAATTTGAGGCGCAGGGGCGCAGAGGCGGTGTGATTTGTCAATCGGCTGTAGGTCGGGGCGAGTGCTGCCCGACACATTGCGCGGAGGACGTGCGCGGATTGGTCTGAAGGACGCAAAAGAGCGGGCTTGGCGCGGTGCCTTTTGACTGCTAGAAATCGCGTATGAACACGATGATTTGCATTATTTGCTGCATTACCTGCTGAGATTTCTCTCGCGGGCGTGTTTCTGTTTTCTTTCCGAGTAAGATATGACACCCCCGCAGCACCCCTGCGTTAGGACGCTATCATGACGACAATCAATCTCTACAACACCAAGACGCGGCGCAAAGAAGCGTTTGTGCCGATCGATCCCGACAACGTACGCATGTACGTCTGTGGCCCTACGGTTTACGATCGCGCCCATATCGGCAATGCGCGTCCTGTGTTGGTCTTTGATGTTCTGTATCGCCTGTTGCGCCATGTCTACGGGCCCGATCACGTAACCTATGTGCGCAATTTCACCGACGTGGATGACAAGATCAACGCCCGCGCCGCCGAAAGCGGGCGCTCGATTTCCGACATCACCGCTGAAACGTCGCAGTGGTTTCTGGATGATATGGCCGCAATCGGCGCGCTGGAACCATCAATCCACGGCAAAGAGCATACCCGCGCCATGCCGAGGGCCACCGCCTATATTCCGCAAATGGTCGCGATGATCGAAGACCTGATCGCCAAGGGCCATGCCTATCCTGCAGAGGGGCACGTGCTGTTCCGGGTGCGGTCCTACAAGGAATACGGCGCGCTGTCGGGACGGTCGGTTGACGACATGATCGCGGGGGCCCGGGTAGAGGTGGCCCCCTACAAGGAAGACCCGATGGATTTTGTCCTCTGGAAGCCGTCAGACGCGGATACGCCGGGATGGGACAGTCCGTGGGGGCGGGGACGGCCCGGCTGGCATATCGAGTGTTCCGCGATGGCCCATGAATTGCTGGGGGCGCAATTTGATATTCACGGGGGCGGCAATGACCTGACGTTTCCGCATCACGAAAACGAAATCGCGCAGTCAAAATGCGCGGGCCATGATTTTGCGAATGTGTGGCTGCATAACGAGATGCTGCAGGTCGAGGGCAAGAAGATGTCCAAGTCGCTGGGGAATTTCTTTACCGTGCGGGATTTGCTCGATCAGGGCGTGCCGGGTGAGGTGATCCGGTTTGTGATGTTGAGCACGCATTACCGCAAACCGATGGACTGGACGGAGAAGAAGCGGAAAGAGGCGCAGAAGACGCTGACCGACTGGCTGCTTATCCTGCAAAAACACGGATATTCCACAAAGATGGTGGAGCTATTAAAGGATCAAGATAGCTGGAGCGCTGATGCGGAATTGATGGGTGTGCTTGCAAATGATCTCAACACTCCGGGTGTGTTGGCGCGATTGCATGTGCTTTCCAAGGCGCGAACCGCAGAGGGGCTTGTGCCGCTTGCTCATGGGCTTGAGACATTGGGATTGGTTAGCGATTGGAATTTATTGGACCTATCTCCGTCGCAAGACGCTGAGATGCCGGAGTGGGTCGCGACTGTGATTGATCGCTTGCTCAAGGAACGAAATGCGGCCCGACAGGAAAAAGCGTGGGGAGAGGCGGATCGGTTGCGCGATCTCCTCAATGCGGCAGGCGTGCAGGTGACTGATGTGGCTGGCACAGCGAGCTGGCTTCCGGGGCCTGATTTTGACCCTAGCGTGTTGGAGGACCAAAAATGACCGGTTTTCCCAAGCGTTGCGCGCTTCCGAAAGAGCATCGCTCATGACCCGCGAACGCCTCTACGTCTACGACACCACTCTGCGTGACGGGCAACAAACCCAAGGGGTGCAATTCTCCACGGATGAAAAGCGTCAGGTGGCGGAGGCGCTCGACGCGCTTGGTGTGGATTACATCGAAGGCGGCTGGCCGGGGGCGAACCCGACCGACAGCGCCTTTTTTGATGCCGCCCCGAAAACGCGCGCACGGATGACCGCCTTTGGCATGACCAAGCGGTCGGGCTATTCAGCAGAGAATGATGATGTGCTGGCCGCCGTCCTCAACGCCGGAACCAAGGCGGTGTGCCTGGTGGGCAAGACCCATGATTTTCATGTCAAAACCGCGCTGGGCATTGATCTGGACGAAAACATCGCGCTGCTGCGCGACAGCATTGCCCATGTGGCGGCGAACGGGCGTGAGGCGCTGTTTGACGCGGAGCATTTCTTTGACGGGTACAAGGCGAATCCGGCCTATGCGCTGGAGTGCCTCAAAGCTGCGCTGAAGGCCGAAGCGCGCTGGATCGTGCTTTGCGATACCAACGGCGGTACTTTACCCTCAGAAGTCGGTCGTATCACGGCAGAAGTCATTGCCGCGGGTATTCCCGGCGACCGGCTGGGCATCCACACCCATAACGACACCGAAAACGCGGTCGCCTGCACACTGGCGGCGGTGGACGCGGGTGCGCGGCAAATTCAGGGCACGCTGAACGGTCTGGGGGAACGCTGTGGCAATGCCAATCTGACCACATTGATCCCGATCCTGCTGTTGAAAGAACCCTATGCGAGCAAGTTTGAGACGGGCGTCACCAAAGATGCGCTAAAGTGGCTGACGCGCACCAGCCGGATGCTGGATGAAATCCTCAATCGTGTGCCACTCAAACAGGCGGGGTTCGTCGGCTCCTCCGCGTTTGCACACAAGGCGGGACTGCACGCCAGTGCGATTGCCAAGGACCCTGCGACCTATGAACATATAGACCCTGCATTGGTCGGCAATGCGCGCATTGTGCCGATGTCCAATCAGGCGGGGCAATCCAATCTGCGCAAACGGTTGTCCGAAGCGGGGTTGAAGGTTGAAAAGGGTGATCCAGCGCTTGGTCTGATCCTTGATGACGTCAAGGCGCGCGAGGCCGAGGGCTATAGCTATGACACCGCGCAGGCGAGTTTCGAGCTGTTGGCGCGCGCCGCATTGGGCCAGATGCCTGATCTGTTCGAGGTCAAGCGCTACCGCGTCACGGTCGAGCGGCGCAAGAACAAGTACAACAAGATGGTCAGCCTGTCCGAAGCTGTGGTGGTCGTTAAGGTCGACGGTGAAAAACGCCTGTCTGTTTCGGAATCCCTGGATGAAACCGGTTCGGATCGCGGCCCCGTCAATGCGCTGTCCAAGGCATTGGCCAAGGATCTGGGCCAGTATTCCGCCATGCTGGAGGATATGCACCTGGTCGATTTCAAAGTCCGCATCACACAGGGTGGCACCGAAGCTGTCACACGGGTGATCATCGACAGCGAGGACGGTCAGGGCCGGCGGTGGTCGACCGTCGGGGTCAGCGCGAACATAGTGGATGCCTCGTTCGAGGCACTGCTGGACGCAATCCGCTGGAAACTGATCCGCGATCTCAAGGAAGAGCACCCGTGAACGCAAGGACCGTCGGGTGTGCATTGTTTAAGGGTGCCTTCAATGAGTTCTGATATACAGGCGTTTTTCACCCTGCATCGTGACCTGCCCCGTGAGGGACCGGGCGAAGCGGCTGACGTGGCATGGGCGGCGGCGCTTGTCGGTCTGAAGGATACGGCGAAAATGGCCGATGTCGCCTGTGGTCCGGGAGGAGATATTGCGGCCTTGCTTAAAGCGGTACCACAGGGGCATGTCACGGCGCTGGACAAGACCGCGCATTTTGTTCAACAGGCGCGGGCGGTTTGGAGCGGGGACGAACGCACGACAATCCTTAAGGCGGATATGGCGGCCATTGCAAATACCTATGATTTCATATGGTGCGCCGGGGCGGTTTATTTTCTGGGCATAGAACCCGCGTTGAAAAGCTGGCGCAAATCATTGCGTCCGGGCGGGGTCATCGCATTTTCTGAACCTTGCTGGTTTACCGATGCTCCTTCTCAGGGCGCCCGGCTTCCATGGGCAGACTACCCTGCCATGACGAACGCTGATGGCATTGCCACGCAGATCGATGCGGCAGGGTACGAGGTGCTGGGCACCCGCAAGCTGGCCGATCAGGCGTGGGAGAACTATTTCACGCCAATTGACCAGCGCATCGAAAGTGTGCGGGCGGGGGCGGACGGACCCCTGACGCAAGTGTTGGATGAAGCCGCTGCCGAAGCTGCCAGCTGGCGCAGGCACCGCGGCGAGAGTGGCTATCTGCTAACGGTTGTTCGACCGCGATGAGCTTTGACGCTGACCTGACCGCCTGCGCGGCTCTGGTGGAGCGCGGCGATCCGTCGCGGTTCCGCGCAGCAATGGCGGCACCTGTGGCCGCACGTCGCGTGCTGTTCCCGCTCTATGCCTTTAACGTCGAAGTGGCGCGCGCGCCTTGGGTCACGCAGGAAACGATGATTGCTGAAATGCGCCTGCAATGGTGGCGCGATGTCTGCGAGGAAATTGCCGGGGGACAGGCTGTGCGCCGACATGAAGTTGCGACGCCTTTGGCAGCAGTGATCAGCACAGAAGATGCCAAACTGCTGGATGAACTCGTTGCGGCGCGGCGCTGGGATATCTACCGCGATCCGTTCGAAGATGCTGCGCATTTTGCGCGCTATCTGGACCAGACCTCAGGCCACCTGACGTGGATTGCGGCGCGCAGGCTGGGTGAAGCGGATGAAACCGTGGTACGCGACGCCGCCTATGCTGCTGGTGTCGCAGCATGGCTGCGGGCGATTCCCCGGCTTGAGGCGCAGGGGCGGGTGCCCTTGCTGGATGGTACGTCGCAGGGCGTGGCAGACCTTGCTGGCGGGGCGTTGGAGCGTTTGCAAAAGGCACGGCGCGGGCGCGGAAAGATATCTGGACCTGCACGGGCTGCATTGTTGCATGTGGGGCAGGCAGATGCGGTCCTGACAGCGGCCCTGCATGATCCTGCCGCAGTGGCCGAGGGGCGTTTGCCCGATGCGGTGCAAAGCGACCGCTGGTTGGGTTGGCGCGTGGTGTCAGGGCGCTGGTAGCTTCAGGCGGCAGCTTCTCTGGGCCGCAGCATCAACCAGATCAGCGAACCACCTGCCAATAACAGGAAGGGCAGCATGGCATAATTCACAGCCGCCCAGCCTTCCACCGGGGAGCCGCCGGAACAGTTCATCAACCCGCCGGAGGCCAGCGAAGCCATGGTCACGCCGCCAAACACCAACAGGTCATTCAGCCCCTGCATGCGCCCGCGTTCATGTACACCATGCGCGCCGGTCAACATGGTTGTCGCGCCGATAAAGCCAAAATTCCAGCCCAATCCCAGCAGGATCAGCGCAATGTAGAAGTTACCCAGCTCAACCCCGTTCAGGGCCACCAGCCCCGCACAGGCCAGAATCGCGATGCCCAGCCCCATGATGCGTTCCACCCCGAAACGCGCAATCAGATGACCGGTAAAGAAGGATGGCGCGAACATCGCGAGCACATGGCCGCTGACCACGTTGGAGGCGATGTCGAGGAATTTCTTGCGCTGCTGCGCGTCCGTCAGCCCTTCAAGTTCGGAGCCCGGTATCAGATCACCCGAAAGCCCGCATCCTACAACGGCCAGCGGCGTCGAGGTCATTACAAGGTTCATCAACGCATAGGCCACCGTGGCGCAAATTACGGCAACCGCGATGCGCGGTGTTTTGATCAGTTCCATACGGGTGCGGCCCTTGGGGCTATCGGCACTGGGCGCTTCGGGTTTTGGAATGTCGATCAACAGAAACAGCATGGAGCCAATAATATTTACCCCGATCACGGCAATATAGGTGCCAAGGAAGGGGATCACATAGGCGTCTGCCGTCAGCTTGACCATCTGGGGGCCGAAAACTGCTGAAAGCAAGCCGCCCGCCATCACATAGGAAATCGCCTTGGGCCGGAAATCATCCGACGCGGTGTCAGCAGCGGCAAACCGGTAAAATCCCTGCGCGGACATATAGATACCCGTCAACAGGGAACCTGCAAGGAACACCGGAAAGGACGCGGTATAAAGGCCGTAGGCGCCGACGCTCGCGCCAATGGCGCCGCCAGATGCGCCCACAAAAAAACCCGCCCTGCGCCCGTACCGCTGCATGATGGCCGATACCGGCGTGGCCGAAAGCATGGACCCCAGAACGATCATCGAGATCGGCAGGGTTGCAAAACAGATGTTGGTTGCCAGCGATTGGCCCGCAAGCCCTGCCACCACGAAGAGCATTGGCATCTGGCTGCCGAGGAAGGCTTGGGCGGCGACAAGGACGGCGACATTGCGCTTGGCGCGGGCGTTATCAATCATGGGTTTTCCTTTGTGCGGAATGGGTACTCCCGGTGCCGACAAGGGGCAACCCCTTCGCGGGTCATCTGGCCTTGCGGTCGCGCGGTTGGGCGGTAGTGTCAGACTCATGCGGGAGCAATTGAAATTACTGGTTCTGGCTGGCAGTGCAGAGGCGCGCCAGATTGCAATGGACTGCTGCGCGTTGGGGGCCGAGGTGCGTGCGCTGGTATCAGAGCCGCCAAAGGGGCCAAACCCGATGCCCGTTCCCTGCACGCTGATAGATATTGCACAGCCCGATGCAGTCGCGGCTGCAATGGCAAATTGCGACGCCGTACTGGATGCCAGCCACGGATTTGACAGAACGATGTCCGATCTGGGGTACACAGCGGCCAGCGCGTTGGGCCTGCCGTTTCTCATCTATCAGCGTCCCGGCTGGTCTGCAGGTGACGCGCCGGGCGCGCAGACAGCACCGGACGTGGCGGCCGCAATGGGGGTGATCAGGCAGGGCGCGCGCGTCTTTTCCGCGACAGGGTGGGGCAGCCTGCCGGACTGTGCCACGTTCCAAGGAGAGGTACTGTTCCTGCGCCAGACCAGCCCTCATGGGCGTCCAGCCCCTTACGGTTTTGTTCAACTGTGCTTCGGGACACCGCCTTTTACCGTTCAAAGCGAGACCGGATTGTTCAAGAATTTGGAGATCGACACCTTGATGTGCCGTAATCTGGGAGGCGCGGCCAGCCGCCCCAAAGTGGACGCGGCGGTAGCGCTGGGGCTACGTGTGATCCTGATTGATCGACCGGCATTGCCCAAGGGCGCGCCGGTGGTTGATACTGTGGATGCCGCCACTGCGTGGGTGTCTGCGCTATGAGCCTGCCTGCGCGGATCATCACAGGGCCACAAGACCTTGAAGAAGGCACGGCGTGGCTTGCGGCCAACGTGGCGGGCTTTGCCGACGTTTTGGCGCAAACCGGTCCGCTGCCACTGCGGTTGAAACCAGCGGGGTTTGGCGGCTTGCTGGAGATCATCATTTCACAACAGGTCAGCGTCGCATCGGCCAATGCGATCCGCGAAAGGATGACGCAGGCGGGGTTGGTTTGCCAAACAGCAGTGCGCGATGCGGGAATCGACGGGCTGCGCGCGGCGGGGTTGAGCCGTCCCAAGGCACGATACGCCTTGGCGCTCGCTCAGGCTGCGCTGGATTATGACGCGCTGTCACAGATGCCGGATGACGCGGTCATCGCAGTGCTTTGCGAACAATTGGGGATTGGTCCGTGGACCGCCCAAATCTACGTCATGTTCTGTCTGGGTCGTGCAGATGCCTTTCCGCCCGGTGATCTGGCCCTGCAAGAATCCGCGCGCCGGATGTTCGATTTGCCCGCGCGCCCCGATGCCCCCCTGCTTGATGCGATGTCGCAGGAATGGTCGCCGTGGCGGTCTGTTGCGGCTCGTGCGCTCTTTGCCTACTACCGGATATTGAAAAACAGGGAAGGTTTGGGATGACACGGGTATTGAAAGCCGAACGGCGTGCGCCGGTTTCAGGGACAACGCGGTCAGTGGTGGTGTTTTTGCACGGCTACGGGGCCAATGGGGCGGATTTGCTGGGGCTGGCGGACCCGCTGGCCGAACATCTGCCCGATACGCTGTTTGTGGCCCCTGATGCGCCGGAAATGGTTGCGGGCATGCCAAACGCCTATCAGTGGTTCCCGATTCCGTGGATTGACGGATCAAGCGAGGAAGAATCAGAGCGCGGGATGGTGCAGGCAATGGCCGACCTGAACGCATTTCTGGATGCGCTGATGGTAGACGAAGACGTCTTGCCCGAACAGGTGGTGCTGTTCGGCTTTTCCCAGGGCACGATGATGGCGCTGCATGTCGCGCCGCGTCGCGAAGACGCGGTGGCCGGTATTGTTGCATTCTCGGGCCGCCTGTTGTCGCCCGAATCTTTGGCGGATGACGTGGTGGTGCGCCCACCGGTCCTGCTGGTGCATGGCGACTCAGACGATGTGGTGCCTCCCCAATCGCTTCAGCAGGCGGCAGAGGCATTGCAGGGTGCTGGCTGGCAGGATGTTTTTGCCCATGTGATGAAGGGAACGGGCCACGGGATCGCGCCGGACGGTCTGAGTGTAGCACTGGCATTTATGCGCGATAAACTGGGATTATAGTTCTGTCACATAGCTGTTGCAGTCCTGCGCAAAGGTGTCCGCGACATATTGTGGTCAGCTTTGCCTTGTCAGGGCATTACCACGAGATATAGTCGCTGTATAAAGGGTTAAGGGACGCAGGCAATGGACGGCGATTTCAGAACCGGATTTACGCGCGCCCCGGGCGCGCTCAAGCACAAGCCAGCGCTGGTGCTGAACGCAGACTACCGGCCGCTCAGCTACTATCCTTTGTCGCTGTGGCCCTGGCAGGAGGCGATCAAGGCCAAGTGGCTGGACCGGGTCGATATCGTTGCGGAATACGATGATGTGGTGCGCAGTCCGTCCATGACGCTCAAGATACCGTCGGTCGTTGTGCTGAAAGATTATGTAAAACCTCAAAAGCGCGTGGCCTTCACGCGCTTTAATTTATTTCTGAGGGACGAATTCTGCTGCCAGTACTGCGGTGCGCGCGGCGATCTGACCTTTGATCACGTGGTTCCGCGGGCAGCGGGCGGAGTAACCAGCTGGCAGAATGTGGTGGCGGCCTGCAGCCCGTGTAACCTGCGCAAGGGCGCAAAACCATTACATCGCACCGGACTATCCTTGCGCAAACCACCACGCCAGCCGGGCGCTGAGGAATTGCGCAACATGGGGCGGAAATTCCCTCCGGGCCACTTGCATGAAAGCTGGATGGACTTTCTCTATTGGGACGCAGAGCTTCAGGCTTAGGGTCGACAGGCGGGATGGGCAGGTCTGGAGCCCGGACCGACATAGCTATCCATATTCAAAAATGGAAAAAAGTCCTTCAATGTGGGGTCAGAGCCTGCCTGAGCCAATATAAATAGGCAGCTGGCTTCGATACCGCCACATAATTTAGAGATCCAGATCAACCCAGACGGGCACGTGATCTGACGGCTTTTCCCCCGCGCGCACGTCTTTGTCGATCTGGCAGTCCCGCAGGCGGTCTGCACAGGACGGGCTAAGCAGGAAGTGATCAATGCGGATGCCGTTGTTGCGGTTCCATGCACCTGCTTGATAGTCCCAGAAGCTGTAGTGGCCGGGCCCTTGCGTGCGGGCGCGGAACGCCTCGGTCAAGCCAAGGTTCAGCAGTTTGCGCCATGCCGCGCGGGATTCGGGGC
>JBARUV010000307.1:0-1781 GCA_049645905.1 Sulfitobacter sp. | reverse complement strand
CCGGATAGTGTTGAAGAAGTCGATGTTTTGGCGGTCTTGTTGGCGATCAAGAATTGGCGCGCCGGCTCCCATCTTCATGTCGGTGCCTGCACGGGAACCAATTTAGCCAGTTTGCGCAGGTTTTGGGCGGTTGCAGCGAGTTGGAACTGTTCGGTTGCGCCTTTGGGTCCTCGGAGCCGCATCATCCGCAGGCCGATGTATCGTTTAAGGTGCGCAAATAGCATTTCAACTTTTCGTCGTTGGATGAACGAGGTCATGTAGGCGTCGGTTTTGCGGATGTCGCGAGCGACATCTCGGGCGGCTTCGTGCACGGACCGCATGAGGCGTCGCCCGTTGTCTTTTGGGCAGCACTGCGGCTTCAAAGGGCATGTGTCGCAGTCTTGCTTGGAGGCGCGGTATCTTATGAACCCATCTTTGCCGCCATTTGCTTTTCGTGGCTTTGAGAAGTTCCGCCGATATGTTTGCAGGACTTTACCGTTCGGGCAGGTATAGCTGTCGGTTGCCGGGTCGTAGACAAAGTCTTCCCGCGAGAATGTGCCGTCGGTGCGTTTGGATTTGTCCCAGACCGGGATATGTGGCGCGATCTTTCGGTCCTCGACCAGCCACCCAAGCATCTCTGCCGATCCGTAGCCTGTGTCGCCGACAAGCTTGTCGGGCTTGATCCCGAAGCGCTCCTGCACCCGGTCAATCATGTCCCTCGCTGCACGCGCCTCGGCGGGTCTGATCGGGGCTGTTGGTTCGACATCCACAATGACGGCATTATCCAGATCAACCAGATAGTTGGTGGAATAGGCAAAGTAGGCGGCTCCCCCGTCAGCTCCGGTCCAGCGGGCAGCGGGATCCACAGGTGAGATAAATTTAGGAACTGCATCAGTCGATGCGCCGAAGGCTGCGTCGTCGAGTGTCTCAAGATACTCATGCACAGCACGGGATGTCAGATCTGGCGGCAAGCCTTCCTTACTATCAACGCCACGCGTCTGATTGGCATTCGCTGGGATCAGGCTGGCATCAACGCCAAAGCTGTGACCACCAACCAGCCCCTCATCCATGCAGCGCTGCATGACAGTCTCAAACAGGTGCCGGAACAGGCCACTTTCGCGGAAACGCCCGTGACGGTTTTTGGAAAAGGTCGAATGGTCCGGCACGGGATCAGCCAGGTCGAGCCTGCAAAACCACCGATACGCTAGATTGACATGCACCTCTTCGCAAAGCCGCCGCTCGGACCGGATACCCTGACAATAGCCAAGCAAAAGCATCCGGATCATCAGTTCAGGATCAATCGAAGGACGACCGTGCGAACTGTAAAACGGCGCAAGCAGCGGTCGCACTTCAGTCAGGTCAAGGAAGCGATCAATCCCGCGCATGGGATGATCCAGCGGAACAAACGCTTCAATTGAGAACTCATAAAACAGCGCGCCTTGCGCCACTTGCCTCGGTCCCATCATCGTCAAGCCCTCCACTCTCAAATCGAGTGAATCAGGGCTTCGGCAACCAATCAACTGACTCTTTCAACAGTATCTCCGCATAGCAGACCTTTCGCTGAGTTTGCACCAATGTCGGCTCCGGTGAAAGTCGTTCAACAAATCGTGGCTTTTTGAACGGTTGTGCTGTTGCAGCTCAGGTCCAGTTTGAAAGCAGCTTCGCGCTTTTTGGGGCGCGAGGCGAAAGCATCACAGGAAGTCTTCCTTGGTTGCTCGTGGATCAAAACACCCCGTATGCTTAATGACTTCCCAGATCTCAGGGTGATCCTCCGATAGAACAATTTCGAGCAATACGCGTTC
>JBARUV010000306.1:0-1754 GCA_049645905.1 Sulfitobacter sp. | reverse complement strand
ATGTTTGTCGCTGTCATCGCCTCATCCAAGCTGCCCAATGCAGCAGGATGCGCCACATCTTCTGCAACGGCGACGCCCTCTTGGAATGTCGAGTTGGCGATAAAGTCCGCGTCGACCCAGCCTTTTGATACAATCTCGGTAAAGATCGCATTGAAAAGCGCCATGTCCGAGCCGGGTTTAATTGCCAAGTGCAGAACGTTTTCTTTTCCGGCGACTTCTTCCGCTGCATTGACCGTGACTGAACGGCGGGGATCAACCATGATGAATCGCGCACCGCTCCGCATGCCAGGAACCATGTGATTCAGGAACAGGTTGGTTTGCGTTTCCAAGGAGTTTGCGCCAACCATCAGGATCGTGTCGGTCAGTTCATAGTCTTTGTACTGATAACTCAGCTCGCCAATGCCCATGTCGCGCGTAGAGTGCACTTCCGAATTATAGGCAGGACGGTTGTGAATGCGGCAGTTTTTCACCTTCATCGATTCAAAGTAAAGCTTGCCTGTGCCCCATGTATTTTCATAACCACCAGCAGACCCGCCGTGGTCAAACATGGAGACCACGAGATCACCCTCTGATCCTTCGGTCACAACGCGCGCAGTCACCTGCGCCACAAGGTCAAGCGCGTCGTCCCAGCTGGTGGGCTGGTGAACACCATTGCGCCATACCAAAGGGTCGGACAAACGCTGTTGCTGTGTGCCCGTCACCGTGGACGGACGGTTTTCTGCCATGCGTGCTCCGCGGATCGAACCAAGACCCGAGTTCACAACGCAATCATGATCTGGAATAACCGCCAAATGTACGTCTTTGCCGTCCTGTTTGACGATGTTGTACATCGAAGGTGCGATCCAAACGCCGTCAGCACCCTGCTGTTCGCTTAGGTCGATACCCAATGCGTTGTCCTGCATGGTACCCTGCTTATTGCGATCCCAAGTATATGCCTTGTAGCCACATCCAACGATGCAGTAGTGGCATGTCACGTTGTGTACCTTGGCATCCTTTGGTGGAATGGGAAGCCGGTCTATTTGTCTTTTATATGTCATTTTCTATGTCCTCCCTTACAACACGTTCGATGGGCGACCGAAAATCAGGTCGCTTGCGCCTTCGGCGTAAATGTCACCGCTGTCATCAACGCGTAGCGTAAATTGTGGTAAGTTCTGGGTCGCATGACCCCAAACTTGCTGGCCCCCCACTTCCGCGTCAAAGCGCGAAAAATGCCCTGGACAATTGAGAGTGCGATCTTCGCCGTTGTAGTTGAGATACCAACCCTTATGCGGGCAGAGCACCGAATAGGCGACGATGTCGCCATCAGGACCAACGCCTCCTTCAACGGCTTCGCCCATCTTGAGCAAAATGCCGGGGCTGTCCGCATCCGGGAATTCGATATCGACCGGATCATTGATGGCAAGATCTGCGATGTTGGCCAATTTGGTTGATGGATAGTCGACTTGCGCACCGGGCGTTTCGGCTTGCGCCTGCACTCCGGTCATCATTGTGGCCGCTGCACCAATCCCCGCAACGGCACCGCCACGCAAAAACTGACGGCGACCTGCGTCGACGAGTTTGTTACATTTCATTTTCGGTTCCTCCCTGAAAGCCTTTGGCAACAGTCTAGCAAATCACCGCAGCCAGCTGTCACTACCCCTTATTGAAGGAGGCCTTTGTAACCATATGTTTGAAAATGATTTTTTAGGGTGTTCGGATTCCCGAACATAAACTGGCGTATTCTGCAATATACTCCAGGTAGGTGTAGGTAACCT
>JBARUV010000305.1:0-10413 GCA_049645905.1 Sulfitobacter sp. | reverse complement strand
CACGCGGCATGGCTAGATCAGGCTTGCGCCCATTGTCTAAGATTCCCCACTGCTGCCTCCCGTAGGAGTCTGGGCCGTGTCTCAGTCCCAGTGTTGCTGATCATCCTCTAAAACCAGCTATAGATCGTAGACTTGGTAGGCCATTACCCCACCAACTATCTAATCTAACGCGGGCCGATCCTTGTCCGATAAATCTTTCCCCCGAAGGGCGTATACGGTATTACTCATCGTTTCCAATGGCTATTCCGTAGACAAGGGTACGTTCCCACGCGTTACTAACCCGTCCGCCGCTCGCCCCGAAGGGTGCGCTCGACTTGCATGTGTTAGGCCTGCCGCCAGCGTTCGTTCTGAGCCAGGATCAAACTCTCAAGTTGAAATGCAATTGCTTGCATGTCCTTGACGTTCGAACCTCTGCACATCGACCTGCAGTACTTACTGAATACTACAGGCGTCTTTTCTGTTTGTTGTGCTTCAGTTATCAAAGATAACTGGAAGCCGTCCAAACAGTGAAGCTGACACTACATCATCGAACCGAAGTCCTAGTAGCGCGATATGAAGAGGCTGATCCATCGAATGAACCAAACCGCCCACATATCTCTTCAGATACTATCAATTTCAAAGAGCGTAGAGACAAAAGTGACTGGATGCGCCGTAACTTACTGGCGCGCCCCGCCTCAAATACCTCTGATTTTATTCTTCCGCCTCGTTGCTGTCTGTCTGCGTTTCCGCTTCCGTCTGGCCCGTCTGGCGCCCCGTTGGAGCGTCTCTGCTCGTCCGGTAAGGGGGGTTCTAGAGTTAGTGGCTCATACCCGCAACCCCTTTTTTCACAGAATATGCATTTTTTATGACAATCCCTGTTTTTGCCCTAAAAACAGTCGTTTGCTTGGCATTTGTTGCACCGGGCAGACCGGTTTCAGCAGCATTATTGCTCTTACCATAGGTAAATTTGGGTGCCATTTGCGGGAATCCCCCTCTTATCCACAGGCTGCGAAGTGGAATCTTTGGTGACTCATGCTGTTTGCGCCAACATTTTGCGTCTGATTCCGGTGATTCATCCTTTTGTCGGCCAAAATTTTTCCGATTCACTCTCTGATTCCAAGTGAATCGCCCCCTCGAACGCATTGGATTCGCAAATTGAGTGCCAAGGGACGGGTGATTCACCGTCCTTTCACCGTGAATCCAGACAAGAACCGCCCTTTGTCCTCCGAATCTTTGGCTAATTTCTGATTCTGACCTTCACGACCGACAGAATCGCGTCGAATCCTCTGCGTTCGGATGCTGCTAAAGGTGGAGAGGTTGCTTTCGCGCGCCCCACCAAGCCGGGAATCTCCTCAGACTTCTGCCAAAAGCAGTGTCGGAGACTGCAACCAGCACATTTGCAGCGGGCTTTCCGGGGCGCAATCTCTCGCCAAACAACGCTGCCGCTAACAACATGTATATAGTGAGGTCGCAGATCCCGCAAAAACGGCCCGGAACATCTGGCTGGGATCCTGAAGGGATTTCTCTAAGTGCGTTTGGGCAAGCGGAGCGCAAGCAACGCCAGAATGACTGACATATATATAAGGGGTTCGATCTGGATGCCCTTTACCAGCCAGATGTAATGCACCCCGCCAAGGATCACCGCCACATAGGTCAGCTTGTGCAGCTTGCGCCACGCCCCGGCACCCAATTTGCGCACTGATATATTGTTGGAGGTTATCGCCAAAGGCACCAGCGCCACAAATCCGGCCATCCCGATGGTAATATAAGGCCGCTTCCAGATGTCGGCCCACATCTGCGCCCAAAGAAATGACATATCCAGCACGACCCAGGTGGCGAGGTGGAGACTGACATATATAAAGGCAAGCAAACCAAGCATCCGCCGGAACTTGATCAGATTAAGACCAAGATAACGGCGCAGGGGCGTGATTGCCAAACCAGCGATCAGAAGCTGGAGCGCAATCTCCCCCAGTTCATGCTCCAAGGCCTTGATGGGCTCGCGCCCAAGGCCGCCAGTCTGGGCAAGATACAACAGCCAGGGCACAGGCAAAAGACATAGTATATAGAGTGGCCACGTAGGCACCCGCCGGACAAGGCCGTTGAGACGATCGACGACACTCATAAAACGCGCCGTTCTCTTGCGAAGAAAATGGGGCGGGCTTCTTGCGAATGCCCGCGACCCGCAACCTCTACATCATTCATCAGAAGTTCTTGACCAGATCCATACCTTCATAAAGCCCGGCGACTTCTTCTTCGTAGCCATTGAACATCAACGTGGGTACGCGCTTGGAAAACAGACCGCCACCAACGCGGCGCTCAGTCGCCTGGCTCCAGCGGGGGTGGTCCACATTCGGGTTCACGTTGCTGTAGAATTTATATTCATCGGGCAAGGTGTTGTTCCAGCTGGTTGGTGGCTCTTTGTCTGTCAGCGTCACCCGCACCACAGATTTGATTGACTTGAAGCCATATTTCCAGGGTACGACCAAACGCAGCGGCGCACCATTCTGCTTTGGAATATCTTTCCCGTAAATCCCTGTCGCCATGATCGTCAGTGGATGCATGGCCTCATCCAGTCGCAGCCCTTCAACATAGGGCCAGTCAATAACCGGATATTTCACCCCGGGCATCTCATCCGGCTTCAACGCAGTTTCGAACGCCACATATTTCGCGCCGGATTGTACACCAGCAAGGTTCAGCATATCGGCCAACTCAAATCCGCTCCATGGCACAACCATCGACCATGCCTCGACACAGCGAAGTCGATAGATGCGCTCTTCGATGGTCATCGCCTTCATGATGTCCTCGAACGCATAGTCACCGGGCTTGTCGACCATTCCGTCGATCTTGACGGTCCACGGCGCAATGGTCAGCCGATGGGCGTTGCTCGCCGGATCGCTCTTGCCGGTACCGAACTCGTAGTAGTTATTGTATTGCGTTATGTCCTCGATGGGATTGGGCTCCAGCGCCTCTTTCGCCTCCACACCACTACCGATCCCCGCCAGCCCGATACCTGCCGCCGCCCCTGCCATAAGTTGCCGCCGGTTCAGGAACGTCGCCTCTGATGTGACGTCACTCTCTTTCAGCGTATTGATCCAACGGTTGGCCATCTGTGGGCTCCTTACTCTTCTATATACAACTACCTAGTACCTGCCGCCCCCTGCGCCAATTTTTTCGCGCAACATTACAAGCAAGACACTCAATCGTCAGAACGGTTGAACACACAAGGAGGCGTCAAACTCACTGATAAAAATGCAGACGCAAAACGTACCAATTCGAACAAAATTTTGCCTGATTTAAAGTCAATTGATCACGGTGCAATCAACCACATGAGCAACGACGATGTCTGACACTCCGACCTCTCAGCCGAACCTCTTAATCCCCAATCCTGAAAGCAGCATCTTCCTGAACGGGACGCGCCTTTCTGAACGCCTCAAGGGCAGTGACCACAACGACATTATCAGGGCCAGCGCTGGCGACGACCTGATCTGGGGAGGTGTGGGCGATGATACGCTTTTCGGCAGCTATGATAACGACACACTTTATGGCGGCGACGGGGACGACCTGTTGGAAGGCGGTAACAACAACGACAGCCTGATCGGCGGGGGTGGCAATGACGTCTTGAATGGGGGGTACGGTAACGATGTTGCCCGTGGTGGCAGCGGGAATGACATCCTGAAAGGCGGCAATGGCGAAGATACGCTGTTCGGCGATCAGGGCGCGGACTATCTGACGGGCGGTTACGGCCATGACCTGCTGGATGGCGGATCGGGCGATGATACGTTGCTCGGAGGCACTGGCCGCGACACGCTGTTCGGAGGCAGTGGCAGCGATCACCTGTGGGGCGGTAGCAACGACGACATCATGTACGGCGGCAGCGGCGCGGACTATCTCTATGGGGGCACGGGTGCAGATACCCTTTATGGCGGCAGCGGCAACGACGCCCTGAACGCCGGTTCAGGCCGGAACGAAATTTATGGCGAACAGGGGAACGACACCCTTTGGGGTGGCACCAGCCGCGACACAATAGATGGCGGCGATGGGCACGACCTCATGTTTGGCGGAAGCGGACGCGATACGATGCATGGCGGTCAAGGCAATGACACCATTCATGCAGGCAGTGGCAATGATACCGTGGACGGGGGCATTGGCAACGATCTGATCCGGGGAAGCGAGGGCCGGGATCGACTGACCGGCGGCGCGGGCAATGACACCATCAACGGGGGCGAAGGCCGCGATATCATCAGCGGAGGCACTGGCAGGGACATGCTGCTTGGCGGCTATGATCGCGATACCTTTGTATTCGAGGGCAACTTTGGCCACGATACCATTGCAGACTTCGGCAATGACCGCGACGTGATTGACCTGAGCGCGCTAAACCTGTCCGGCATGGATGATCTGGGTTTTCGGGATCTTTCGAACGGGGTACGCGTAGATGTATCGGCCACCGACACAATCCTGTTTCTTGGGCTGACAGCGGCTGACCTTGAGCCGGATGCTTTCATCTTCTGATCAACGCGATAGTGCCTCCAGTGCAAAAGAGACACCTTCAAACCGGTCTTCCGTGATGTGCAGCGCGTTCTTGGCGCGCGCGCGGGCCAAAACAACAGCCAGTCTGCTTTGATCTCGACGATCTCGCGCGTTCCCGTTCACGATATACTAAACACAAAAAGGGCCGGAGAAACCTCCGGCCCTTTCGTTGGTCAAGACAATATCAATGCACCGTGGCATCATCCGGCTTGGCCTTGTTGCTCGCCGCTATCCGGTCCCGGATGATCAAGCCATCCGGCCCGGCGCTGACGGGGATCGTGTCACCATCATGCACATCCCCCGCCAGCAACATTTCGGCCAACGGATCCTGCAGCGTGCGCTGGATCACCCGTTTCAACGGGCGCGCACCAAAGACCGGGTCATACCCCTCATTGGCGAGCCAGCTCTTGGCGCTTGCGTCCAGATCAAGCGTGATCTTACGCCCGGCGAGACGTTTGAGAAGACGTGCCATCTGGATATCAACAATGCCGTCCATATCTGCACGCGCCAGCCGGTCAAAGATGATCGTCTCGTCCAGACGGTTCAGGAACTCGGGCCGGAAATGAGCACGGACCGCGTCCATCACATCCCGTTTTGCGCCAGCCATATCGCCCCCGTCCGGCAATTGGCTCAGCGCCTGCGCCCCAAGGTTTGACGTCAGAATGATGAGCGTCTGCTTGAAATCGACGGTTCGACCCTGACCATCGGTCAGCACGCCATCATCAAGCACCTGCAACAGGACGTTGAACACATCGGGGTGCGCCTTTTCGACTTCGTCAAACAGCACAACCTGATACGGGCGTCTGCGCACAGCCTCCGTCAGAACACCACCCTCGTCATATCCGACATAGCCGGGAGGGGCACCGATCAGCCGTGCGACCGAATGCTTTTCCATGAACTCCGACATATCCAGACGCACCATGGCGCTGTCATCATCAAACAGGAACTCTGCAACAGCCTTGGTCAATTCGGTCTTGCCCACACCGGTCGGTCCAAGAAACAGGAACGATCCAAGCGGCCGGTTCTCATCATTCAGACCAGCCCGCGCACGGCGCACCGCATTGGCGACCGCTTTGACGGCGGAATCCTGACCGATGACCCTGCCATGCAACGTGTCTTCCATGCGCAGCAGCTTGTCGCGATCCCCTTCCAGCATCTTGCCGGCAGGAATACCTGTCCACCGCTCCACAACGCTGGCGATCTGATCAGGCCGTACAGCCTCTTCGACCATCATGCCATCCTCGCGGGATTCAGTGGCTTCCAGGTCTTTCTCCAACTGCGGAATGACACCGTAAGACAACTCGCCTGCCTTGGCGAGATTGCCCTCACGCTTGGCAATGTCCAACTCGGCCCGCGCATGGTCCAGCTTTTCCTTGATGTCACGCGCGCCTGCCAGCTTGTCACGCTCGGCCTGCCATGCGGCAGTCATCTCTGCCGAGCGTTCCTGCAAACCGGAAAGATCCTTCTGCAAGGTCTCAAGACGGTCTTTTGACGCCTGATCATCTTCCAGCTTCAGGGCCTGTTCCTCGATCTGCAACTGCAGGATCGACCGGTCCAGTGCGTCCAGCTCTTCGGGCTTGCTGTCTACTTCCATCCGCAACCGGCTGGCCGCCTCGTCCATAAGGTCGATGGCTTTGTCAGGCAAAAACCGATCCGTAATATAGCGATGGCTAAGGGTCGCAGCGGCAACCAATGCCGCATCACTAATCCGCACACCATGGTGCAGCTCATACTTTTCCTTGATGCCCCGCAGAATACTCACGGTATCCTCAACCGTAGGCTCCAGCACCATTACCGGTTGGAACCGCCGCGCAAGGGCCGCGTCTTTTTCGACGTACTTGCGGTACTCATCCAAAGTTGTCGCACCAACGCAGTGCAGTTCACCCCGCGCCAGCGCAGGTTTCAGCAGGTTGGAGGCATCCATCGCCCCGTCCGCTTTGCCTGCCCCAACCAGGGTGTGCATTTCGTCAATGAACAGAATGACCTCTCCTGCGGCTTCCGTCACTTCGGTCAGCACCGCCTTGAGGCGTTCCTCAAATTCACCGCGATACTTCGCACCGGCAATCAGCGCCCCCATATCGAGCGCAAGAAGCCGCTTGTTGTGCAGCGATTCAGGCACATCCCCGTCTACGATCCGCAGCGCCAAGCCTTCAGCAATCGCAGTCTTACCCACACCAGGTTCACCGATCAGCACCGGATTGTTCTTGGTCCGCCGGCTCAGCACCTGCATCGTGCGACGAATTTCCTCGTCGCGGCCGATGATCGGGTCGATTTTGCCCTCACGGGCGCGTTCCGTCAGATCAAGGCTGTATTTCTTGAGCGCCTCGTAACCATCCTCGGCACTGGCGGTGTCCGCCGTGCGTCCTTTGCGAATGTCATTGATCGCGCTGTTTAATCCCTGCGCAGTAACTTTTCCGGCTTCCAGCGCTGTCTTGGCCCCCGACTTGACCATGCAAAGCGCCATCAGAATACGCTCAACGGGGACAAAACTGTCACCGGCTTTCTTGGCCAGCGCCTCGGCTTCGGCGAGCACCTTTGTGGTAGTGCCGTCCAGATAGACCTGTGCACCCTCACCAGAAACCACCGGCATTTTGCCAAGGCTCAAGGCAAGCGCGTCGGTTACAGCTTTGGGGTTACCGCCTGCTGCGGCAATCAAATTGCTCGCCAAACCCTGATCGTCGTCCATCAGTGCTTTTAGAACATGCTCGGGCACCAGCCGTTGGTGGCTTTCGCGCGTGGCTATTGTCTGGGCCGCCTGAATGAAGCCGCGCGACCGTTCCGTGAACTTGCTCAAGTCCATGGTTCTCTCCTCATGTTAAGCGCCCTTTTTACCCCGCCCGCATAAGCAGCACGAAAGTGTATGGGCCTATCTTTTTGATTTGGTTATTCGCCAGCGCGTTTCAAGAGGGACATCCACAACTTACGTTTCCATCGAACACCTGAATTCAACACGATTTAGCGGACCTCTTAGACGATCATAAGTTGTTGCTCTTGTTAAATTTTACAATTGTTGCGGATGATCGGACGAACTACACGAAACAGCAATTCTGACTTAATTGGCTGTTTTTGAACAATTTACTAAAGTTATCCACATTCATGCATGTCGTTACGCAACCTTTTTGCAACATAAGTGGTTCACACTTGAATACATAGGTTCTCGCCTGACAAACTGATGAGGTATCGAAATGCAGACGCGCCCAATCCAGCTGACAGATGTCATCTACAACGCGGCCAACCAAAGCTTCGAGGCGTTGGTGACTGTATATGATGGTGACACCACGCATAAATTTGCCTGCGCAATAGACGCGCCAATCACCATGACCTTCGAAGACGCGGCAGTTGGCTTGTCGACACAAGCACTGCGCCGCTACAAGACGCGCCGCGGCACACGCTCTCAGGTGATCCCATATACACCCTCACAACGCGCAGGACGTCAGGCCCGCGATCCATTGCTTTGGCTGGAACGTCTCATGCACCTCCCCGGTCGGCGCGTGGCCTAACCATTTCCCCCCGCACGGGATGGTTTTCGTCCCGGATTATTCGAAAGCTGCATCTGGGGGTTGTACCCGGCCCCGATTAAGGTGATTTTTCGTCCTTTTGTTTTTACGGGAAAACACGCCCGTCTGATCGCATGGGAAGACTGCGCGTTTTCTCCCCCTCACAAACCGCGCACAAACCGCTATCTTCAGGCCAACCGAAACAGCGCAGAACAAATGAGGTTAGCACAATGATTACCGATCCCGTTTGCACAGACGATATCCGCTACAATGCCACGTCCGGCTGTTTCGAAGCCAAAGTAACTCTTCATGTAACGGGGAGCACGTGGGTCTATGGCTGCGAAGTCAAAGCAGACCTGTCCCTAGACTACACAGACGCCGAAACGGCCCTGCGCGCCGAAGCCCAACGCCGCCATATCGCCAACCGCGGTTTGCGTTCCACCCGACAGGGCGATGCACCCCATCAATTGCGCAGCGCGAAACGCCGTGCAGCAGAGACCACGGGTTTGCTGACCCAATTCCGAAACTTCGGGGGCCGTCGCGCCGCCTGAACCGAAATTTCGTACGCATTTCTGCACTTAGTCCCGCAGAAACCGTGCGAAACATTCAGACCGCTTCCTCCCGGCTGTGTCTGATGAATGGCCGGCCCGCCCTCCCCCTGCGGTGCCGGCCTCTTTCTTTTGTGGACACTGCCTGTTGTCGCGCCTAAATCACCCCGGACCCCCGGACCCAAAGGTGCCCCATGCCAGACAACCGCCTCATCGTTGCCCTTGATGTTCCCGATGCGCTTGCCGGGCTGGAACTCGCCAAGACACTGGGCGAAGCTGTCAGCTTCTATAAAATTGGTCTCGGCATGCTGACGGGCGGTGGGCTCGCGCTGGCCAATGAGCTTAAGGCCGAACATGGCAAACAGATTTTTCTTGATATGAAACTCTTTGACATCGGTGCAACTGTCGAAGCGGCGGTGCGCGGTCTGGCGCAGTTCGACCTTGATTTCCTGACAGTTCACGGCGACCCGCATGTGGTGCGCGCTGCTATGGAAGGGGCATCTGGAACGGATCTCAAGATCCTTGCAGTTACCATCCTGACCTCGCTGGACCGTGCCGACCTTGATGCAGCACTGATCCAGTCGGGCGATATCCCAGATCTGGTGCAAACCCGCGCCGCCCGCGCCTTCGAAGCCGGAGCGGACGGGGTGATTTCCTCCCCGCAAGAAGCCGCGATGATCCGCGCGCTGCCACAGGCGAATGGTAAATTGATCGTCACACCGGGTGTTCGTCCGGCAGGTGCGGATTTAGGAGATCAGAAGCGTGTCATGACGCCGGCGGAAGCTATTGCTCAGGGTGCCGATCATGTCGTTGTAGGACGACCGATCTGGACCGCGAAGGACCCCAAAACTGCAGCGCAGAACATTCTGACCGAATTGAGCAGCCCACAGGCAAGCACACCAAACCGCCCGATCTAGAAACATCCATATTTCGTCAGATCCACTAGATTTAGTTGGCAAGACCAACTCTGCACGTATTTGACATCCGCTTAAAATTCAACCTGTGAGTGTAACAAATTCGTCACAAACTGTAATTCGACTCCTCGGTCAGGTATTCCTTACTAGGGAAAAGCCTGTCTGCGTGCTAGCTTTACCCTAGGTGATACTCCCCGACGAACTGGTTCTTCCTGATGTTCGTCACCTCCCCCCGCTTAAAGCAGCGGGGGGCCTTCTTTTTGAAAAATGGGTGTAACGGCCGCGTGGTGTTTGATCTGCCAGACAGCGCGATCTCTGCCATTTTCAAACCACTCTCACCAACGTACAATCACCTTGCCCCCGCTTTCTGGTTCTGACCATGCCTGCCCTTTGCCGCGACTGCCTTTCCGACATACCTGCCCAACGCCGCTGCACAAACTGTGGCAGCCCGCGTGTGCTGTCCCACCCGGAACTACACAGCCTTTCGATCGCGCATATGGACTGCGATGCCTTTTATGCCTCGGTGGAAAAGCGCGACAATCCCGACCTTGACGGCAAACCCGTCATCATTGGCGGCGGGCGGCGCGGCGTGGTTTCAACCGCGTGTTATGTCGCCCGCATCCGCGGTGTCCGTTCTGCCATGCCGATGTTTCAGGCGCTCAAGCTCTGCCCCGATGCAGTGATCATCAAACCAAGGATGGAAGCCTACGTCGAAGCCTCCCGTGCCATCCGCGCCCTGATGGAAGAATTGACCCCCGCGATCGAGCCTTTGTCACTGGATGAGGCATTTCTGGACATGTCCGGCACGGCCCGCTTACACGGCGCGCCACCCGCCTTTATGCTGGCACGTCTGGTACGCCGGATGAAAGATGAACTGGGCCTGACAGGCTCTATCGGTCTGAGCCATAACAAGTTTCTCGCCAAAGTTGCCTCTGATCTGGACAAGCC
>JBARUV010000304.1:0-19407 GCA_049645905.1 Sulfitobacter sp. | reverse complement strand
CCACTTCGGGACGCACGTCAAAGGCATAGGTGATCGCACCCAGCGACGTTGCCGTGCCGATGGCAGCCAGACCGGCCACTCCCGCACCGACAACCAGCACCTTGGCAGGCGGCACCTTGCCCGCAGCTGTAATCTGTCCGGTAAAAAAGCGGCCAAAGTTGTTGCCCGCCTCGATCACCGCGCGGTAACCCGCGATATTCGCCATCGACGACAACGCATCCATTTTCTGCGCCCGCGAGATACGCGGGATCATCTCCATCGCGACAACAGTGGCGCCTTTATCGGCGGCCTGCTTCATTTCTTTTTCATTGGCAACAGGGCTGAAGAAGGAGATCAGGGTCTGCCCGTCACGCAGCTTTTTCATCTCTGTACTGCTCGGCGCGCGCACTTTGGCGACAACATCAGCGGATTTCCAAAGATCCGCAGCGGACTTGGCCACTTCGACGCCAACGGCTGCATAATCCGCATCCGCAAAACCGGCCCCTGCCCCTGCGCCTGCCTCTATCATGCAGTCGTGGCCCAGTTTTTGTAGTTGCTGGGCAGAGTCCGGCGTCATAGCAACGCGCGCCTCACCCTGGAATGTCTCTTTTGGTGTTCCGATTTTCAATGCAATCCCCCTTCGTTAATCACTAGCCTGCGCTGGCGCGCCCACCTCTCGCGTCCGCAGCATCTACCGTGCGAAGCTGGGGTAAACAAGCGTTGGACACGCTCAGCCACCCCGGTTGTGTCGTTTTTCAAATCCAACGTGGCGTTTTTCGCGCAAATTCAGCATATTCAGACCCGAAACATTGTTTCATTCGCGCTTCTTCGGGCGCAATAAACCGTCGTATAAGAATCGTTACAAAGAGCGGGATCAGCAGCAGAGACGGCCACGCCCCGTACCAGAGGATCCCGCCAGTCAGCACCAGTACATCGCCAAGGTAAATTGGATTGCGGCTGCGTGCAAAAGGGCCCTTGGTGATGATCCTTTCTGGCGTCTGGTGCGGCACCACCGTGGTGGCATGGCGACGAAACGTCCAGAGCGCCCAAACCATCAAGGCCAGACCACCAATGAAAAGAAGAATTCCGGCAAATCGGGACAAAAGCTGCGGTGCTGTCGCACCGGGCCATAGCCTGACCTGCACCCACACCAGCACTATGAACCCGACCAGCCAGACGGGCGGCATATCCACCCTCTGACCTGCCGTCATGTCCTTCGACCTTAGCCACTCAGCCATTGCGCCCCCACTCCTGACAGCTACGCTGACCCAAAGTGCAAGGGAGAGCAATATGACAAGTGACACGAAATTGGCAGGCAAACATGCCCCGGTTGACCGGCGGCGGGACCGGCATTGGTCTGGCCATCGCGCGGGACCTGGCCGGTAAAGGGGGCAAAGGTGACGATCACGGGCCGACGCCGGGAGGTTCTGGAGGACGTCGGCCAGATGTATCGCCCGCCCCGCCTCTGACCCTTAACCGGCCGTTAACCTACCCGCATCTAGGCTGGAAAGATGTCAGATTACATTCGCCGCCGCAGTGCTGGTGCCAGCTACTTTTTCACAATCCGCCTGACGGATAGATCAGGCGCCCTGCTGGTGCAGGAAATCGACCAGTTGCGCGTGGCCATGCGCGCAACGCTCGCGCGGTTACCGTTCCGGATTGATGCCATCGCCGTGTTACCGTCTGTCATCCACACGATCTGGACGCTGCCAGCAGGTGATGATCGGTACCCCACCCGTATCGCCATGATGAAGTCCCGGTTTTCGCGCGCAATGCCGATGCCTGCGCACCGCACCCTGACGCAAATCAAAAGGGCCGAAAAGGGCATCTGGCAACGACGCTATTGGGAACATGAACTCCGCGGCGAAGCGGACTTTGTCCGTCACCGCGATATGATTTATCTCAGCCCCGTGCAGGCCGGCCTGTGTCCGCGTCCACAGGACTGGCCGCATTCATCCTTCCACAGAGATATGCAATCGGGTGCCACGCCGCCCGTGCCATTGGGCTATGGGGATGGTGCAGCGCGGCTGCACCTTACCCGCCAGCCGCAGGGTGACGCGCGCAATAACAAAATTCAGTCAGGTTTGATGCAAAGGTAACGCCACCGGGTTTCCATGTAAGGTGGGCATCCTGCCCGCCTTGATGGTTAGCCCGCCATTAGCGCAGGGGTCGCTTTACCATGCTTGGCCCATGAGCGCACCGCATCACCAAAAGCACTGAACAGGGTGCGGGATACCGGATCAACGCCAGCGTTCCATTCCGGGTGCCATTGAACGGCCAAGGTGAACCCCGACGCGCCCTGTACATAGATCGCTTCGGGCGTGCCATCATCTGCATGGCCGTCAACCACAATACGCCCGCCTGCCTGTTTGATCCCCTGCCCGTGCAGTGTATTGGTACGCACCTTTGGCGCGCCCATCACTTTGTGGAAAACGCCCCCTTTGGTAAACGTCACATCATGGCGCAACTCGAATTTCTCTTCGAGCGTCCCGTCAGGCGGCATCCGGTGGTTCATCCGTCCGGGCAGGTCGCGGATTTCAGGGTAAAGCGTGCCACCCATTGCCACGTTGACCTCCTGAAAACCCCGGCACACCCCAAAGAAGGGCTGCCCCCGTTCCACGCAGGCACGCACCAGCGGCAGCACCATCGCGTCGCGCGCACGATCAAAATCACCGTGTGCTGCGGTCTCCGCCTCGCCGTATTCTTCGGGATGCACATTGGGCCGCCCGCCGGTCAGCAGAAAACCGTCGCACACATCCAGCAGTTCCTCAACGCTGACATAGGCCGGATCAGAGGGGATCAGCAACGGCACACACTCTGAAACGCGTGCAACCGCGTCGGTGTTCATCACACCCCCCGCATGCACGGGATACTGATCGTGCAGCAGATACGAATTTCCGATGATACCAACAACGGGACGGGCCATGTGCTTACCTCAACAGGAGTTATCAAGGTCAACATAAGCTGCCTTTTCCCGCTTCTCAACAGCCACGTCAGATTTCGCCGGTCAAGCCTGCCGCTTCGATCCCCGCAAGCCCCGCTTCTGCATCTTTTTCAGACACATCGCCCGTGACACCGGCAGCACCGATAACCGCACCCTTTTTGTCGCGGATCAGAATACCCCCCGGCACCGGCACAACCTTGCCGTCGAACACCCCGTTCATCGCCTCAAGGAAATAGGCCTGATCTTGCGCCCGCTTCTGCTGCGCCGTGCCGCCAATGCCCATCATGATGCAGCCATAAGCCTTGCCCTGCGCAATGCCAAAGCGCCCCGGTGTGGCCCCGTCAGAACGTTCGAACGCCAAGACATGCCCACCTGCATCCAGTACGACGACGGACAGTGGTTTAAGGCCCAGTTCTTTGCCTTTTTCCAAGGTCTTGCGAATAATCATGCGGGCGCGTCGGAGGGTGATGCTCATGTGGTTTCCTTTTGGTTTCAATTCAGGGATTTGGCAGGCTGTCAGGCCGCGGATTTCTTCAGTTCAAGGCGACGGGCGTGCAACACCGGTTCGGTATAGCCCGAAGGTTGGGTCCGCCCCTCAAACACCAGATCACAGGCCGCCTGAAAGGCAATCCCGTCAAATGCCGGTGCCATAGGCCGATACGCCGGATCGCCATCGTTTTGTCCGTCCACCACGAACGCCATCTTTTCCAGTGCGGCACGCACCGCCGCTTTGTCGACAACCCCGTGATGCAGCCAGTTGGCCACGTGCTGGGCTGAAATACGGCAGGTCGCGCGGTCTTCCATCAGCCCGACGTTATTCATATCCGGCACCTTGGAACAACCGACGCCCTGATCAATCCAGCGCACCACATACCCCAGAATACCCTGCACGTTGTTTTCAACCTCGCGGGTGATCTGCGCCTCTGTCCATTTCTGGTAACTTGCCACCGGAATTTCCATCAGCGTCTCGCGGTACGCACGCCGCCCCCCCTTGCGCAGCGCGTCCTGTACGGCAAAAACGTCAACCTTGTGATAGTGCAAGGCATGCAGCGTGGCAGCGGTCGGGGATGGCACCCATGCACAATTGGCACCGGATTTGGGGTGTGCAATCTTTTGTTCCAGCATAGCGGCCATCAGATCAGGCATCGCCCACATGCCCTTGCCGATCTGTGCGCGGCCCGACAGCCCGCATTCCAGACCGATATCGACGTTCTGGTTTTCATAGGCCCCGATCCAGGATTTGTTCTTGATAAAGTCCTTCCGGCTGAACGGTCCGGCCTCCATCGAGGTGTGGATTTCATCGCCGGTCCGGTCCAGAAAGCCGGTGTTGATAAACGCAACACGCGATTTTGCCGCGCGGATACATTCCTTGAGGTTGACCGACGTGCGCCGCTCCTCGTCCATGATACCCAGTTTGACGGTGTCCTGCGGCAGGCCCAGCGCCTTTTCCACGTGGGTAAAGATCGCATCGGCAAAGGCAACCTCCTCCGGCCCGTGCATCTTCGGTTTCACCACATAAACGGATCCGGTGACCGAATTGCCCCCCTCGGCTGCCAGATCGTGCTTGGCAATCAGCGTGGTGATCATCGCATCCATCAGCCCCTCGAACACCTCGTTACCGTCGCTGTCGAGGATGGCGGGGTTGGTCATCAGATGTCCGACATTGCGCACCAGCATCAGGGCGCGGCCCTTGAGGGTGATGGTTCCGCCGTCCGGTGTGACATAGGTGACATCCGGTGCCATGCGGCGGGTCATCTCCTCGCCGTTCTTTTCAAACGTCTCTTCCAGATCGCCCTTCATCAGGCCAAGCCAGTTGGCATAAGCGACAGTCTTGTCCTCTGCATCCACACAGGCCACGGAATCTTCGCAATCCATGATCGCAGACACTGCGCTTTCCAGCCGCACATCTGCCAGTCCCGCCTGATCCCGGCTGCCGATCGGATGGGTGCGGTCAAACACCAGTTCGACATGCAGACCATTGTTGCGCAACAACACCGCTTCGGGCGCTTTGGGGTGGCCGCGATAGCCGATGAATTTTTCCGGCTGGCTCAGGGGCTGGTCGTCAACCCGCAGTGCGCCGTTATTGATGGAGTACCGCCGCGCATCGGCGTGGCTGACCCCTTCCACAGGAAAGGCTTCGTCCAGAAATACCCGCGCACGTGCCACAACGCGCGCCCCTCTGCCCTGGTCATAGCCGCCTTTGGGCGGGGCCGACCCCATCGCATCGGTGCCATAAAACGCATCATACAGACTGCCCCAGCGCGCGTTTGCCGCATTCAGCGCAAAACGTGCATTGGTGATCGGCACCACCAGTTGCGGGCCGGGAATTTTCGCGATTTCGGGGTCGACGTTCTTGGTTTCAATCTCGAAATCATCGCCTTCGGGAACGATATACCCGATCTCTTTGAGAAAGGTCAGATAGGTTTCCATGTCCTGCGTCGCGCCGTTGCGGGCCTTGTGCCATTCATCAATCCGCGTCTGCATGTCTTCGCGGGTCTGTAAAAGCGCGCGGTTCTTCGGGGTCATCTCTGCCAGCAGCGACGCAAAACCATCCCAGAAATCAGCGGCATCCACACCAGAGCCGGGCAAGGCATGATCTTCCAGGAAAGCGGCGAGGCCCGCGTCCACCTGCAGTCCGCTGCGTTCAATTCTATCTGTCATCAGGGGGTCCCTTGCGATCATCTGACTGGTAAATTTAGCGTTTGGTTTAGGCAGTTTGGTGCCGTGGAGCAAGAAGATTGGTAAAATAATGTTACCAATCTGGCAAAGTCGCTGACCAGACCGGCATTCGTGCCGTGCTGATACCACGTCCTTTCAGACCCGAATAAACAAAACGGCCCCCGCTGATGCAAGGGCCGGTGTGGAAGAGGCAGTTCACCCGTAGGTCATTCAGTTACGACAGGGCCTTCTTGCGTGACAACCGCAGGACGTTCGAAGGTGCTGGTTTCATCGTCATTCGGCGCGACTATGGCATAGGCCCAGACGCCAACCAGAATAATAACGGCACCGATCACCGCACCCTTGATCCCCACAAGGGACGGGGCATGCTGGCGTTCCTGTTTTTCGATATGTGTGTCAGGAGCTGACATAATACTCTCCTTTTCCGGTCGAATTTGTTGTCCCGCCTTGCGGGCCTCGTCTTGGAAAACTAACGTGCGCCAAGCTGCTTGGTTCCAATTTTCCAACGGCTTCAATTGTGAGGATATCCGATGCGAGACGCCGCCCCCACCACGATCCATCTGTCTGACTACACGCCTTTTGGCTGGCTCATCGAAAGCGTTGATCTACACTTCGCCCTTGCGCCCAACGCGACCCGCGTGCGCAGCGTGATCCGCTTCCTCCCCAACCCTGACGGCCCCCAGAACAGGTTTTTCCTGCACGGCGAAAATCTCAAGCTGATCGAGGCGAAAATTGACGGGACGCCGGTTGAACCGGACATCACCGACGAGGGGCTGACCTGTGCAGTGCCATCCGGACCCTTCACATGGGAAGCGGAAGTCGAGATTGATCCCGCCGGCAACACAGCCCTCGAAGGTCTCTATATGTCGGGCGGCATGTATTGCACCCAATGCGAGGCCGAAGGGTTTCGCAAAATCAGCTATTATCCCGACCGCCCCGATGTGATGGCCGTGTTCTGCGTTACCATAGACGGCCCGCATCCGGTGCTCTTGTCCAACGGCAACCCTGTCGAGACGGGCAAACACCACGCCCAATGGCACGATCCATGGCCCAAACCAGCCTATCTTTTTGCACTGGTCGCCGGAGATCTGGTTGCCCATCCGGGTCAGTTCACGACGATGTCAGGCAAATCCGTTGACCTGAACCTCTATGTGCGCCCCGGCGACGAGGGAAAATGCGCCTTCGGCATGGAGGCGCTCAAGGCGTCGATGAAATGGGACGAAGACGTTTACGGGCGCGAATACGATCTCGACCTGTTCAATATCGTTGCGGTGGACGACTTCAACATGGGCGCGATGGAAAACAAGGGACTGAACGTCTTCAACTCCTCTGCCGTTCTGGCCAGCCCCGAAACCTCCACAGACATGAATTTCGAGCGGATCGCGGCGATCATCGCACACGAATATTTTCACAACTGGACCGGGAACCGCATCACCTGCCGCGACTGGTTTCAGCTTTGCCTCAAGGAAGGGCTGACCGTATTCCGCGACAGCCAGTTCACCTCTGACATGCGCTCTGCCCCCGTCAAGCGCATCACGGATGTAATCGACCTGCGCGCCCGCCAGTTCCCCGAAGACCAGGGACCGCTGGCCCATCCTGTGCGCCCGGAGAGCTTTCAGGAAATCAACAATTTCTATACCGCCACCGTTTACGAAAAGGGCGCGGAGGTCATCCGCATGCTCAAGACACTTGTGGGCGACGAGGCATATGCCAAATCCGTGCAGCTCTACTTTGACCGCCACGACGGCGATGCCGCCACGATCGAGGATTGGCTACAGGTCTTTGCCGACACGACGGGCCGCGATCTGACCCAGTTCAAACGCTGGTACTCCCAAGCAGGGACACCGCACCTGACAGTCTCCGAAAGCTTTGAACTCGACACGCTGACACTGACGTTCACCCAGAACACGCCCGCTTCCTCGGCCACACCCGATCCGCAGCCACAGGTGATCCCCATCGCGCTGGGCCTGATCGCGCCGGATGGTACCGAAGTGCTCGCCACGCAGATTCTGGAAATGACCAGGGCCGAGCAGAGCTTTCGCTTTACCGGCCTTGATGCACAACCCGTCGCGTCGATCCTGCGCGGATTTTCGGCACCTGTTGTCCTGCACCACGATCTGTCGGACGACGACCGCGCCCATCTGCTCAGCACCGACACCGATCCGTTCAACCGCTGGGAAGCGGGCCGCAGCCTTGCCCGCAAATCCCTGCTGTCGATGATCCAGGACGGAAAATCCGCTGATCCGTCCTATCTGGCGGGCATCAGGTCTGTGGTTACCGATGACACCCTCGACCCCGCCTACCGCGCGCTGATGCTGGGCCTGCCCAGCCAGTCCGAACTCGCCGCCCTCCTTCACGAGGCTGGCGATATCCCTGATCCGGCTGCGATCCATTCCGGCGTCGAAACGATGCGCCGCGCGCTGGCCACAGAATTCGGCGCGGATGCTGCAAGGCTCTACGCCGCCAATACCGTGACCGATGCCTACGACCCCGGCACAGCCCAGGCGGGCAAACGCAGCCTGAGCAACGCCATGCTCACGCTGATGAGCCTCACTGACAAAGGTGCCGCCGCCCAAGTGCAATACGATAATGCGGACAATATGACCCAGCAACTCTCTGCCCTTGGCAATCTGATCCGCGCGGGCCGTGGCAAGGAAGCCCTGCAAGCCTTTGAAGCACAATGGAAAGACGACCGTCTGGTGATGGACAAATGGTTCGGCCTGCAAGTCCATGAAGCAGACCCCGAAGACGCCGCCGACGTGGCTGCCGCCCTTACCGAACACCCCGGTTTCAACTGGCAGAACCCGAACCGCTTCCGCTCCGTTTTTGGCATGCTGACGATGCACCACGCGGGGTTTCACCATGTGTCGGGCAAGGGATATAAATTGCTGGCGGACTGGCTGATCAAGCTCGACGCAAAAAACCCGCAGACCACGGCGCGCATGTGTTCCGCATTCCAGACATGGAAACGGTACGACGCCGACCGCCAGAAACTGATCAAGACGCAATTGGACCGTATCCTTGCCACCCCTGATCTCAGCCGGGACGCCACTGAAATGCTCACCCGGATCACAAGCGCATGACCCGCCCTGTCTGCCTGATCACCGGTGCCTCTGCGGGTATAGGCGCCGCCTCCGCCACCCTCGCAGCCCAGCGCGGCTATGATGTGGCAATCAACTACAATACAGACCGCGCGGGCGCCGAAGCGGTTGCATCAGCGGCCCACACGGCTGGCGCAAAAACCGCCATCATACAGGCGGACGTGTCCGACCCTGCTGCAATTGTTGCCATGTATGCCCGGATCGACGCCGACCTCGGCCCGCTGGACGCGCTTATTAACAACGCGGGCATCGTCGGCCCGACCGCCCGTGTAACCGACCTCACCCATGAACGTCTGAAACAGATGTTCGACGTCAACGTGATCGGTGCCATTCTCGTGGCTCAAGAGGCCGTCAAACGCATGGAACCCCTGGGCCGTGGCGTGATCGTCAACGTGACCTCTGTGGCAGCGCGCCTTGGCTCGGCCAACACCTACGTGGATTACGCCGCCACCAAAGCCGCGATGGATACCTTTACCAAGGGCCTCTCTGACGAAGTCGCTGCCGCCGGTCTGCGCGTGATGGGCGTCGCACCGGGCCTGATCGATACCGAAATTCACGCCAAAGGGGGCGATCCGGATCGCGCCGCGCGGCTGTCAAAAAGCGTGCCGATGCAGCGTACCGGATCCGCGCAGGAAATTGCACAGGCCATTCTGTGGCTGATGTCTGCCGAAGCCTCGTATGTGACCGGATCAACCCTGAACGTCACCGGCGGTCGCTGACAGATGCAACTCATCCTTGCTTTGGGGGGCGTGGCCGTCACCGCCTCTTTCATGCTGAACCGTGCCCGTCGCGGCGTGGGTTTGCAGCAATCGGATGCGCTGAGACAACCCGCACCGGTTTTGCCGTCGCAATGACGTCCGACACCCCGCCCGCCTATCGCTATCGCCGCCCGCCGCGCAGGTTCGTAACCACGGTGATCGTGGTGCTGGTTCTCGCGGCGCTGCTGGCTGCATGGCTCTGGTTTGAGGCCGCCGTCTGGCTTGTGATCGCCTTGGCGCTTTTCACCCTGCCCGCGCTCTATGATATTGCGATGGACCCCGCCGCAGGATTGGATTTGGACGCCGATGCAGTGCACTGGTTTTCAGGCCGCCGCGAGGCCGAGGTGGCAGTAAGCGAAATTGACCACATCCGGCTGGACACGCGGCTCGACTTTTCAGTGCGTGCAAGCGTGGTGCTGCGTACCGGCCGCAAGATCAGGCTACCGTTTGAGGCCACTCCGCCGCACGCAGAATTCGAAAACGCGCTGAACGCTGCGGGCATCAAAACAATGCGCCATCATTTTCAATTGATCCAGTAGCCGGGCGCCTAACCCGCCTTGATCACGGGGCGGGGCTTGGGCCGGGTCGCATTGCGCGGTTTGCAATAGGTCTGGCGCCGCAGCCACCCTGCCATTTCCCGCCTTTTGGCGTCGCTGTGCATCGGTCCCCAATCCGCCGTCACGCCGCGCCCCCTGTTGCCGGAATAGCCGTGAATGACCCCGTCGCGCGTCACCGTATGCGTCATGATCCGCAATGCGCAGGACAGGTTCGCCCCGCCTTTTTTCAGCGCCTCACCAGTGCCGACGTTACATTTGTACCCGCGCGCAGTACTGGGCAGGATTTGCAGCAACCCGAACCATTTACCCCCGCCCCCGACGGCTGATGGCTTATAGGTGCTTTCATACTTGGCCAGTGCCGACATGAAACCGACCCAAAAGGCGCGCCGCTGTGCATCGGTATTTGTGGCATAGGCCGGGCACCAGTTGGCGATATCCCGGGGCACCATCTCCACCAGCGGCTTTCCATGATCCTTGAGCGCAGACAGCGCTGTACGGGTCCACAACCCGCTTCCGTTCATGTGCTGCCACCGGGTGCGTGGCAGATTGCCATTGCGGGCCGGCGGGCGCAGGCCGGATGAAAACACCGGAACTGATTGCATACGAGGAACCGTTGAAAGCGGCACAGGAAGGCGCGCCTCACCCGCGCCATCCGCAGCGGTGGCACGCACATCAACGCGTGCGAGGGGCCGCTGCCCCGACAGCGATTGCCCTGATGCAAGGGCTGGCAGCAGCGCCAGCGTTATCCCCAGGATCACATATTTCATCACAAATGTATGGGGCAGTTTCCACAACGATTGCAAGTTTGGTTGATATTTGCGCCGGTTTCTGAAGCACTTGGGCGAAGCGCCGCTCATCTTGCCAATCCGCTGAACAACCCGCCGGTACCCGTGCATTTGTGGGGATGCTCGTATCAGGCGATCAAACTCCCTCCTATCACCGCAACTGCGCCACGGTTCTGCCTAATTGGCGGGTCAGATTGAAACAGGTAAAGTTCTGAGTATAGGTTGAATAGTGAAATCGTTACGTAAAATTCTGGGTGACTCGGTCAGCCCGGTCTCCGGCCTGCTGCGCGCTCAAAAGAAACACCCGGCAGAAACCCTACCCCAAGGCAGCATTTTGCGTCGCGAACCCGGCAAGCCGATGGAGGCTGGTGCAACCTCCATGCTGCACATCCTCTGCCCCAATCCGACCGACGAAGACAGCCGCCGCGAAGACCAGATACGTGCCGCCCAACGCCTTGTCCGTCAGGAGCGTTGGGAAGATCTGGCAGAAAATATCCGCGCCGCCGATGCCGCATGCGCAATGACGCCGGGGGCAATGCCGATCGCTGACCTGATGGCATACGGTGCCCGTGCCGATGTGGTTCTGGCTGTCGAACATGCCCTGATCCATGGCATGCCGGAACCCGACGC
The DNA here is from genome assembly GCA_049645905.1 of Sulfitobacter sp. Taxonomy (GTDB): domain Bacteria; phylum Pseudomonadota; class Alphaproteobacteria; order Rhodobacterales; family Rhodobacteraceae; genus Sulfitobacter. The sequence goes on along the minus strand of JBARUV010000304.1, from coordinate 7,974 downwards.
GCCCCTGCTGGACGGGATTGAGGCGCTGGAACATGTGCTGGCAGAGTTTGAAGACGATTTCGTGATCGCCGCAATTGTTGCGCAGGCGCATATGGACATCGGCTGGGCATGGCGCGGCAACGGGTGGGACGTCGAAGTACCCGAACGTCATCGCGCGGCTTTTGCTGCCCATTTCGACCGCGCGGCAGATATTCTTGCGGGCTTTTGCAACAAGGAACTGCAGTCCCCTTTTCTCGCTGCTGCCAGCTGCGCGCTATTGGCCGGCACCAAAAACCACAGCCGAAATGTGGCCGACCGGTATGAAGAACTGATCGATCTCAATCCGGCCAACCCGCGCCCGATGCGTGCAATGGGAAACCACCTCTTGCCCCGCTGGTACGGCACCTACGCCGACCTCGAACTGGAAGCGCGCCGCACCGCCGCACGTACCACGGATATCTGGGGGGCCGGTGCGTATACATGGGTGATGTTCGACGCTATCAGCTGCGATGACGAGGCCTGTGCGAACCTTGATCTCGACTTCTTTATCGAGGGGGTACGCGATATTCTGGCCCGCACATCAGATCCGTATCTTGCGAACCTGCTCGCCGCATTCTGTGCAAATTCCATCGGACAGGCATTTTCTGGCAACGATCAGGCCGACCAGAACCGCGCCCGCATCGCGGAGTGCGCCCGCTGGATCATCCGCGACCATCTGACAGAATTGCACCCGATGATATGGGCCCATGCCGCACGCGGTTTTGACAACAACCTGCGCGTCCACTCACCCGAACGTTTTGCCGCGTCCGGGCGCGAAGATGCGATGCGCATCATCACCGGCCTGTTCAGCCGCGAAATTGCCGCCGGAAAGCGCATTATCTTTACCGATACAGGGGCCGAAGCCGTGGCGGGCTAACCCCTCTTGCGAGGCAGCCACGGGTGGCCTATCACCACCAGCATAATTGACGTCGCCAAGAGGCTGCCCATGCTGGATCTAACCTATGACACCCCAAAACCCAAAGTGATTGCGGGGGCCAAAGATGACTGGGAACTGGTCATCGGCATGGAGGTGCATGCGCAGGTCTCCTCCAACTCCAAGCTGTTCTCCGGCGCATCGACCAAATTCGGGGCGGAACCGAACTCGAACGTGGCTTTTGTGGACGCGGCCATGCCCGGCATGCTGCCCGTCATCAACGAATATTGCATCGAACAGGCTGTGCGCACCGGGTTGGGCCTCAAGGCGCAGATCAACCTGAAATCCGCCTTTGATCGCAAGAACTACTTTTATCCCGACCTGCCGCAGGGCTACCAGATTTCGCAGTTGTACCACCCGATCGTGGGCGAAGGCGAAGTGCTGGTGGAAATGGGCACCGGGGCCGCAGGTGAAAAGCCCACGGCGCGGTTGGTTCGCGTTGAACGCATCCACATGGAACAGGACGCGGGCAAAAGCATCCACGACATGGACCCTACAATGTCCTTTGTTGACCTCAACCGGACCGGCGTCTGCCTGATGGAAATCGTCAGCCGCCCCGACATTCGCGGACCAGAGGAAGCGGCGGCCTATCTGGGCAAGCTGCGCCAGATCCTGCGCTACCTCGGGACGTGCAACGGCGACATGCAATCCGGCGCGATGCGTGCGGATGTGAACGTGTCGATCTGCCGCCCCGGCCAATACGAGAAATATCAGGAAACGCAGGATTTTTCCCATCTTGGCACGCGCTGCGAGATCAAGAACATGAACTCCATGCGCTTTATCCAGCAGGCGATCGAGGTCGAAGCCCGCCGCCAGATCGCCATTGTCGAAAGCGGTGGCACGGTGGATCAGGAAACCCGCCTGTTTGATCCTGACAAACAGGAAACGCGGAGCATGCGCTCCAAGGAGGAGGCGCATGACTACCGCTACTTCCCCGACCCCGATCTGCTGCCGCTGGAGATCGAACAGGCATGGGTGGACCAGATCAAAGCCACCCTTCCCGAACTTCCCGATGCCAAGAAAGCGCGCTTTATCAACGACTTCGGCCTGTCCGACTACGATGCCTCCGTGCTGACCGCCGATCTGGACTCCGCAGGCTACTTCGAGGCCACCGTGAACAACGGCGCTGAGGGGCGCGATGGCAAGATGGCTGCAAACTGGGTGATCAACGAACTGTTCGGCCGCCTCAAGAAAGACGAAAAAGACATCGCGGACAGCCCCGTCAGCCCGGCGCAACTGGGTGGCGTGATCGACCTGATCGCCTCGGACGCGATCAGCGGCAAAATCGCCAAGGATCTGTTTGAAATCGTCTACTCCGAAGGCGGCGACCCGGCACAAATCGTCGAAGACCGTGGCATGAAGCAGGTGACAGACACCGGCGCCATCGAAGCAGCCGTGGATAACATCATCGCCGCCAACCCCGATCAGGTCGCCAAAGCGCGCGAGAACCCGAAACTGGCCGGCTGGTTCGTGGGTCAGGTGATGAAGGCGACAGGCGGCAAGGCCAACCCCAAAGCGGTGAACGAACTGGTGGCGAAAAAACTGCAGGGTTGATGTTAGGTCAAGGCAATGACGCGCTCGCAGCGGTACCATGGCCCCTTTGGCCTGAACCCGGACCGAAACCAACCGGCCCTGAAAGGCCGGAACGACCCCATGCGACCGATCCTGATTTTTTTGCTGACCTGCCGCGCGGCCCCTGTCCTCGCCGATGAACCCTACAAAGGCTGATCTCCCTCCATGACCACTCTCCGCCGCTCCTCCCTGATGTCCGTCCGCCCCGAATGGATCGACTTTAACGGCCATCTCAACATGGCCTATTACAATGTGCTGTTCGACAACGCGGCAGATGAACTCTACCCGATGCTGGGGTTTGGTCCGGACTATCAAAAGACCGGCTGCACCACCTATATGGCCGAATTCCACGTCTGCTATCTGCGCGAGTTACATGAAGGCGATGAGGTGTACGCCACCTTCCAGCTCATTGATTTTGATGAGAAACGGTTCCATTCCTATCAGGAAATTTGGCACAAGGACGGTTGGTGTGCCGCCACAGCCGAAGGGCTCACGCTGCATGTGGATCAGTCCGGCCCCCGCGTCGCCCCGATGCCGGACTCTATCCTGTCCACACTGCAAACCCTGAAACAATCCCACTCCGACCTGCCTCTGCCAGAACGTGCGGGCCGCAGTATCGGACTAAAACGCCGCTGATCCCGTAAGGTGGGTTTCAAACCCACCTTACAACCGTCCCCGATCAATGCCCGCGCTGCACCACCAGCGCCAGATAACAGCCGGTCGCAATCTATTCGACGGTCTTTTCCGTCACGCTCGAAACCTGACCCCCATATGCACGCCCCGTGTACGGCCAGTGTACATTGTGTGACAATTTACAATGCGTTAAGGAATGGCGTCGACTGGATGCCGAAGGAACACCATGCCCCGTTACGAATACAAGGTTGTGCCCGCCCCGACCAAGGGCCTCAAGGCCAAAGGTATCAGAACGCCAGAAGCACGTTTTGCCCATACAGTTCAGGATCTTATGAACGATCTTTCAAGTGATGGATGGGACTATCTGCGCGCCGAAACACTGCCCTCGCAGGAACGCGCCGGACTGACCGGATCAACAACCGAATGGCGTAACGTGCTGGTCTTTCGCCGTGTGCGCGAAGACGACGCAGAAGTGTTCGTTCCGGAGCTTTTGGCAGCCCCGACAGATGCACTAGCGCCGTCGCCTGCCGCCAGCGTCGCCGTCGTTCCTGTCATCTCAAAAGGGGCAGAATCGACCCCAGACAAGGAACCGAGAAGTGAGCCGCCCCTCGTGGCGGATACCGCGCCGGTGGGCGACAATGATGGTTCTCCGGACAAAACCATGGCCGACGCCAGCGCATCAGAACAGCCCACAGACACGGAAATAAAACCCATAAAATCAGATTGATACGCGGCGAACTTAAACGTCCAGATCAAGCGCCAATGCATGTATGCGACCGATCAGGTCAGGGCCCAGCGCGGCGTGCACAGCGCGGTGGCGCGCCACGCGCGACTGCCCCTTGAATACTGCGGAACGGATGCGCACGTTGTAGTGGCTTTCGCCGCCCTCCTGATAACCACCATGCCCGCGATGGCTCTCGCTGTCATCAACCACCTCAAGCTCGACAGGCGTAAATGCAGCCTGCAATTTTTCGCGTATCTCATCAGTCTTCGACATTTTTTTCACAACACCCCTTCAATCTCGCCTCCATAGGTCTAAACTGGCTGCTTCGAGTCGGAAAGGTCTCAATCCATGCCCAAGAACGATCCCTTCGGTTTTGACATGTCTGTGTCATCCGCAAAGAAGAAAAATCCGCGCGGTCGGCGGGGGATGTCCGGTGCGTCAGAGACGTCCCGACGTGTCTGTGACCATGAGGATTGCGAAGACGCTGGCAAATTCCGTGCGCCCAAAGCACCCGATGTGCTGGATGATTATTTCTGGTTCTGTCAGGTCCACGCGCGCGAATATAACCTGAAGTGGAATTTCTTTGACGGCACTACCGAGGCCGAGATGAACGCGCAATTGTCCGAGGATAAGGTTTGGGAACGCAAGACCAAGCCCCTTGGCGACCCGGAAGCCCGCGCCTGGGCCCGTCTGGGGATTGAGGACCCGCATCAGGTGCTTGGCAAGAACGCCACCCAGAATCCCGGTCGCGGCCCACAGGCAGGCCGACGCCTGCCCCCAACCGAACGTCGTGCGCTGGAAATTCTCGAGGGTAAAGACACCATGACCAAGCCCGAAGTGCGCAAAAGCTATAAGGCGCTGATCAAGGTGCTTCACCCTGATATGAACGGCGGCGACCGGTCTCAGGAAGAGCAGCTGCAGGAAGTGGTCTGGGCATGGGAACAGATCAAGGGCAGCCGAAACTTCAAGGATTAGGGTCAGCAAGCCGCAGCACCAGTGCCTGATTGCCCCAAGGCGTTGCGCATTAACGCGGCATTGAGCGGCATCAGCGTGACCGCAAACGCCGCCCCCGTTGCCGCGTCAAACCCGAGTCCCGAACAAAATCACCCCCACGCGCCCTGCCTCCCAAAGGCGCGCGCAAAGATGAGCCCGCCAAAGACGCCCCCTGCCAGGGCAACACGCAAAAAGCCGAAATCAGAATAAAACGACCTGTCCGATATCACGGCCGGCCAGCGCCACAGCAAATCCAGCGGCACGGACTGCACTTGCGCTGCCAAAACGTTGAGCGGTTGTGATCTGCATCATGGTAGCTTCCTGTTTTTATGTGGGATCAGGGTAGTGTCGGCACGTGCAACCGTCAGGGCGGGGGTGTGCAGTACTTGCGCAAACGCGGATTTACTCTGGGCAAGCGGCGCGGGGGTTGCCATTCTGGCCAAAAATAAGGAGCGTCTCGCATGGACTATGGCTTTGATCTTGGGCGCTATTCACGGCGTGTCACAACGCCCGCGGATACTGCTCAGTTATGGTTCGACCGTGGGCTGAACTGGACTTTCGGATTTAACCATCAAGAGGCGATCGCCTGTTACCGCCGCGCCATAGCTGCCGATGCACACTGCGGCATGGCGCACTGGGGCGTCGCCTATGCCGCTGGCCCAAATTACAACATGCCCTGGCGGCTTTATGACGATAAAGGGCGCGCCGACGCGTTGGCAGAGGCGTATGACGCGACGCAGGCGGCTCTTGCGTGTCTGGACAAAATGAGCGCGCCAGAGGCCGACCTGATCAAGGCGCTAACGGCCCGGTATCCGCAACGCGATCTTGCTGAAGATATGGAAAGTTGGGACCGCGCCTATGCCGAAGCAATGCGCGTCGTACGTCTGGACCACCCTCACGATCTTGATATCGCCTGTGTCTTTGCTGAATCGCTGATGAACCTGACACCCTGGCAGATGTGGAATATTGCCAGCGACTCCGTTGCAGATAATGCCGCCACGCTTGAGGCACAGGCGGTGCTGGAACGCTATATGGGAGAACCCGGCGGCATGCAGCATCCCGGCCTTGTGCATCTCTATGTCCACCTGATGGAGATGTCGCCATTTCCGGAAAAGGCGCTCAAAGCGGCAGACATCCTACGCACGCTGGTCCCGGATGCGGGGCATCTTGTCCATATGCCGACCCATATCGACATCTTGTGCGGGCACTACGAGAACGTGGTGCGCTGGAACGAGGCTGCAATACCCCCCGACCTCAAATATTACGATGCCGAAGGCGCGTTCAACATCTACACCGGCTACCGCCAGCACAATTATCATTTCATCATCTACGGTGCGCTGTTTCTGGGTCAGTTTGAACCGGCAATGCGCGCCGTCAGAGGGATGGCGGCAACCACGCCGGATGCGCTTTTGCAGGTAAAGTCCCCCCCGATGGCGGATTTCTTCGAGGTTATCCTCGGCATGGAACCCCATGTGCTGATCCGCTTCGGCATGTGGGACGAAATCCTCAAGCTCGACCTGCCGGAAGATACGACAACCTACTGCACCTGCACCGCTTTCATTGAGTATGCCCGCGCTCTGGCATTGTCGGCTTTGGGTCGCGTGCCGGAAGCGGAAGCGCAGGTGGAAACCTTCCTCGCCGCCAAGGCACGGGTGCCGGACACCCGCCTGCTGCACAATGTACGTGGCGTTGATTTGTTGGAGGTCGCGACCGCCATGCTGGAAGGTGAACTGGCGTACCGCAAAGCCGAATATGACGACGCGTTTGGCCATCTGCGTCGGGCGGTCGCGCTGGATGACGCCCTGCCTTACGATGAACCTTGGGGATGGATGCAGCCCACCCGCCACGCGCTGGGTGCGCTGCTGCTGGAACAGGGGCATCTGGACGAAGCGGCACAAGCGTTCCGACAGGATCTCGGCCTTGCCCCCGGACTGCCACGCGCCTGTGTGCACCCTGACAATGTCTGGGCCTTGCGCGGGCTTTTTGATTGCCTGACGGCATCTGGTGACACAAACGAATTGCCCCACATCAAACTGCGCCTTGATCTGGCAGAGGCCCGCGCGGATCGCCCTGTGCGCGCCGCTTGCGGTTGTGCGCAGGCCGCCATGGTTGGTGACAAGGTTACTTAACTGGACTTAACGGGGAATAAACCCATATTCCAACCCTTGCACGCCGGTGCCGAAACAGGCATCACGGGCGTGCTTAAACTGCCCGAAGGGCAGAGGATCAAAAGGACGAAAAACATGGCCGACGGTGCGCTGGATATTGATATGAAACCCACGGCAGAGATCAGTGTTCGCGAGACGTTCGGCATCGATACGGACATGGTGGTCAAAGGTTTCCCTGACCGCACAGACCGCGTGCCGGCAATCGACAGCACCTACAAGTTTGATCCCGACACCACGCTGGCGATCCTTGCCGGCTTTAGCCACAACCGCCGTGTTATGATCCAGGGCTATCATGGCACAGGCAAATCGACGCACATCGAACAGGTCGCAGCCCTGTTGAACTGGCCGTGCGTTCGCGTGAACCTCGATTCACACATCAGCCGGATCGACCTGATCGGCAAGGACGCGATCAAGCTGAAGGACGGCAAACAGGTCACCGCCTTTCAGGAAGGCATCCTGCCATGGGCGCTGCGCAACCCGACAGCGATTGTGTTTGACGAATACGATGCGGGCCGCGCGGATGTGATGTTCGTGATCCAGCGGGTGCTGGAAGTGGACGGCAAGCTGACCCTGCTTGACCAGAACAAGGTGATCACACCGCACAAGTATTTCCGCATTTTCGCGACCGCCAACACCGTGGGTCTGGGCGATACCACGGGTCTTTACCACGGCACCCAGCAGATCAACCAGGGTCAGATGGACCGCTGGTCACTGGTCGCGACGCTGAACTATCTGTCAATTGATGCAGAGACCGCGATCGTGCTGTCCAAGAACCCGCACTACAACACGGACAAGGGCCGCAAGATCGTCAAGCAGATGGTCACCGTCGCCGACCTGACGCGCACCGCCTTCATGAACGGCGAATTGTCCACAGTGATGTCGCCGCGTACCGTCATCGCATGGGCGCAAAACGCCGAGATTTTCCGCAACGT
>JBARUV010000303.1:0-12567 GCA_049645905.1 Sulfitobacter sp. | reverse complement strand
TCCATCCCGAAACGCTCTGTCACTTCAAAGAGATACGTCAGCAATCGAGCCATGGAAATGCGCGTCGCGTCCATGCCAAAGATCGGTTCCCCCACCGCTCGCAAGGCGCGCGCAAATTCATCAACGTCTTTGTCGGCAGGCACATATCCTGCCTCGAAATGCACCTTGGCCACGCGCATATAGTCGCGTCGGATAAAGCCATACAGAATCTCTGCATAGACCCGTCGGGTGTATTCGTCGATGTGACCCATGATGCCGAAATCATAGGCGACAATATCCCCGTTCGGCGCAACCTTGAGGTTTCCCTGATGCATGTCCGCGTGAAAATATCCGTCGCGCAGGGCGTGGTTCAGGAAAAGTTGCAAGACCCGATTGGACAGCTCAACACGGTCATGCCCTGCCGCATCTATGGCGTCATTATCCCCCATTGGGGCACCATCCGCCCAACCCAGTGTCATCACGCGACGGGCAGAAAAATTCCATTTGATCTGTGGCAGTTGAAAACCCTGATCCTTGGCTGTGTTGGCCGCAAATTCCGATGCTGCGGCTGATTCAAGACGCAGATCCAGTTCACCACGCACCACGCCGTCGAAATGTTCGATCACTTCCATCGGTCGCAGACGGCGTGCCCCGGGAGAGAAGATTTCAACCATACGGGCCGCCAGATAAAACGCGTCGATATCCTTGCGGAACGCTTTTTCGATGCCGGGGCGCAGCACTTTGACCGCCACGTCTTCGCCGGTATCAACCAGCGTCGCACGGTGAACCTGCGCAATTGAAGCAGCGGCGACAGATTCACTAAAGCTGGAAAATATCAATTCAATCGGCTGGCCCAGTTCCTTTTCCACCTCGGCCTTGGCCAGCTCAATGGGGAACGGCGGCAATTTGTCTTGCAACACCCGCATTTGCGCAGCCAGTTCATCGCCCACCACGTCAGGGCGGGTCGACAGGATTTGCCCGAATTTGATGTATGCAGGCCCAAGAGCCGTCAGCGCACGCGGCGCAGGCGGCAGCGACTTGTCTCCGCTGTAGCCCAACCATTTGAACGGCAAACCCAGCGCACGCGCCACAAACCGCAAGGCGGGTCCAGCCTCGAATGCGTCCAGAACGATGTTCATCGCGCCGGCGCGTTCCAGCGTCGCGCCCGTGCGGATCAGCCGCCAAATGTTGTGAGGTCCGCGCAAGTTACAGTTTCCAGCCGGAGTGCAACGCCGCAATGCCCATCGTCAGGTTGCGGAACTTTGCATTTCCAAACCCTGCATCGCGAACCATCCCCAGAAAAGTCTCCTGATCAGGGAAATTTCGTATAGATTCAACAAGGTATTGATAGCTGTCGCGGTCATTCGCGATCACTTTTCCCATGCGCGGTATCACGTTGAAGCTATAAAGGTCGTAGGCCTTTTGCATCATCGGGTTCGGCAGTTGACTAAATTCCAGGACCATCAGACGCCCGCCGGGCCGCAGCACCCGGTAGGCCTCGTTCAACGCTTCCTGAGGGCGGGTCACGTTCCGGATACCAAAGCTGATGGTGTAAACATCAAAGGTGTTGCTTTCGAAAGGCAACGCCATCGCATCACCCACCACCCACTCAAGACTATCGACCATTTGCGCGGCTTCGGCGCGTTTGCGGCCTTCAACCAACATGCCTTCGGTCAGGTCGCAGACGGTTGCATGACCATGGCCCGCACGTTTGAGAAACTTGAACGCCACGTCGCCGGTGCCGCCGGCCACATCCAGCAGTTTCTGACCGGCACGGGGGGCCAGCCAATCCATCATCGCCTCTTTCCAGACGCGGTGGATGCCCATGCTCATGACGTCGTTCATCACGTCATATTTGTTGGCCACATCCGAGAACAGGCTGCGGACCATGCCCGCCTTTTCCTCTTCACGCACGGTCTGCGCACCAAAATGGGTTGTCTTGTCTTCAGCCATGACATCTTCCCGCCAAACAATAGTCAAAGTGGGGTTATACCGCTGAGCGGCAAGAAACAAATAATCATAATGCCGCAGGGCCGTGACCAGATGGCGATCTTTGGTGTCATGGCGGGCGGCACAGCGATTGTGCTGTCAATTGTCATTGCCAGATTCTTTAGAATACAGGTAACCATCACGACATCCCGAAACGCTGGTCTTTCTCTGCGGGGATCAATCCCTGTGCTTGGATGTCACGTCTGGGTGCAGAAAGACCAGCCTTTCGCAACCTTGATACGGTCGTGATGCGCCCGTCACGGGGCATCAAAGTTTTCAGCATCCTCGTGGTGGCGCTGATATTTGTTATTCTTTCGGGTGAACGGGGTGCCCCCATCGTAAGGACTTCATGATCTGGATACTTGCGGTAGGCGCAACCGCCTATGTCGCCCTCTTTCTGTCGCTTTACGAAGGACGCTATGACGATGAAGGCGTTACCGCACCCGGCTGGTTGTTCCGGCAGAAAAGCCACCGGTGGAGTGATCTCATTTCCATAAAGCAATCCGACGATATTACCTACAGCCTCAAATTTGACGATGGCACCCTTAGGATACGGAAATTCCTTGCTGGCATGCCAACATTCCGTACATTCGTCACAGAAGTAAGAGAGATAAACAGAAGGGCGTAATGCCGGAACTTCCCGAAGTTGAGACAGTGCGCCGTGGTCTTGCCCCTGTGATGGAGGGCACTGTGATAACGCACGCCGACGTGAACCGTCCCGATCTGAGATGGCCGTTTCCGCCGCAGATGGCGGAGCGCCTGAGCGGGCAAAGAGTGGAACGTCTGCGCCGCCGTTCGAAGTACATCCTCGCGGATCTGGCCTCCGGAGAATCGTTGCTTGTGCATCTCGGCATGTCAGGTCGGATGCTTATTTCCGGCGACCCGCTCGGAAAGTTTCTGCATGATCACCCAGCGGCAGAAAAGCACGATCATGTTGTATTCCACATGGAAAACGGCACACGCATCACGTTTAACGATCCGCGCCGTTTCGGGGCGATGGACCTGATGCAGACGGCAACCGCTGACAGCCACAAACTGCTGGCTGTTCTGGGGCCAGAGCCCTTGGGCAACGATTTTCACGAGGCGGTTCTGGTGAATGCTTTCAAAGGGCGAAACACACCGGTGAAGTCCGCGCTGCTGGATCAGCGTATCGTCGCGGGTCTGGGAAATATCTATGTTTGTGAGACACTTTACCGTGCGGGCATCCATCCGGCACGCAAGGCGGGGCGCATCTCTGCGGCGCGGGTAGCCTCCCTAGTGCCGATCATCCGGCAGGTTCTGACCGAAGCGATTGACGCAGGTGGATCATCTCTGCGCGACTTCCGGCAAGCGGGCGGTGAGTTGGGCTATTTCCAGCACAGCTTTGATGTCTATGGTCGCGAGGGCGCGCCTTGCCGCACACCCGACTGCGGCCATGTCATCAAGCGCATTGTCCAGTCAGGCCGCTCCTCGTTCTTTTGCCCGCAGTGTCAAAGATAGCTTGAAACACAATTGCTGCGTGGTATGCACCTACTTCTGAGCACAACTATTGGGAGCGTCCCGAATGGCCTATGAAACAATCATTGTCGATGTAGACAGTCACATCACCCTGATCACCCTGAACCGGCCCGATGCGCTGAACGCATTGAACGGCCAGTTGATGAAAGAACTGGCCAGCGCTCTCAAGGCCGCTCAGGACAATGACAAGGTGCGCTGCATTGTCATCACCGGCTCTGAAAAAGCATTCGCCGCAGGTGCCGACATCGCCATGATGCGCGACAAATCGTTTGTAGAAGCGTTTACCGGTGATCTGTTCACGCCGGAAACCGACCAGATTATGCGCGTGCGCAAACCGATCATTGCCGCCGTATCCGGTTATGCCTTGGGCGGGGGCTGTGAACTGGCGATGATGTGCGATTTCATCATCTGCTCCGAGACCGCGAAATTCGGCCAGCCAGAGATCAACCTTGGCGTGGTGGCAGGTATCGGCGGGACCCAGCGACTGACGCGGTTGGTGGGCAAATCCAAAGCAATGGACATGAACCTCACGGGCCGTTTCATGGACGCCGAGGAAGCCGAGCGTTCGGGGCTGGTGTCACGAGTCGTCCCTGTCAAGAAACTGATGGAAGAAGCGATGGGCGCGGCGAGCAAGATCGCCGAGAAATCCATGGTGTCGGTGATGGTGGTCAAAGAGGCCGTGAACCGCGCCTATGAAGTGCCGTTGCGCGAGGGTCTGTTGTTTGAACGCCGCATGTTCCATTCGCTGTTTGCCACCGAAGATCAGAAGGAAGGTATGAGCGCCTTCCTTGAAAAGCGTGAGGCCCAGTTCCGCGATAAGTAGCGATGCCACCAAGCGGGTTTGTTCGCACCGCGGATTCATGACTGCGAGGCACGTTGTAGCAACAGCCTCAGGCAAAACGCGGTCTCGGCAAAGATCGTTATGCCATAAGCCGGCGCGAATACTGGTAACGCCTCCGGCCAAAAGAAGTGCAATCCGCTGCCGATAAGATAGACGATCCCCGCACTGGCAAGACCGGCGCCAAAGGCCCGGGCAAAGATGCCGGACTGCCAGATCAGGGCACCTGTCATCAGACTGTTGATCCCAAAGAAGATGAGGCCAAGATCGTAACCGTGGCCGTGCAGGTCGATAAATACAAGCGCCAGCGATTGCGCCTGATCGACCGGCATCTGCCCCGGATTATGCAGGACAAGCAAGGCGGTCTGCATGGCCATCAGATTGGCCACAATCAACACTGTCTGGATCAAGCGGAAAACCAACGCAGCCAAGGCAAGTCCGGGCGCAATGGCACGGAAAATCAGGTAAAGCAGGACCGCAAGCCCTGCGTCACAGATCGCCATAATGATATCTGCCGCGATGCCAAATCGGAACAAGACCGGCGACGCCATGATAGCCTCTGCCGTAGCGGCCGCGTCGTTGAGGTCGATAATCCGCATCCGCACACCAAGTTCGGCGCTTAGCCCCGTTACTATGATGACGAGGTACAGTAGTCCGGCCCAGCGCGCCCTGGCCGCGAAACCGGCTGTCGCAATGAGTCGCGCCATAGAAGATGCCAATCCCTCCAGGTTCGTCGAGAATCGGTCATACCTTAAGCGCGGGATGACACTGGTCAATATTAGTCACAAGTTGTCAGGAACAGGATTTTGGCCGCCCAAAGCAGACATTTTCATCCGCTTCTTTACAACACCACCCCACTCCCGCTATAGCCCGCGTCATACATGCGCGTGCAGCCCGCTCTGGCTAGAATCACCTCACCGGTAACTTCCGGCATTGGGTTTGGCGTCACGCGCCGAAATTTTGAAATGAACCCGAAGGTAGATCAGCATGGCAAATACACCACAGGCAAAAAAGCGCGCCCGTCAGAACGAAAAGCGTTTCCAGATCAACAAAGCGCGTCGTTCGCGCATCCGCACACACCTGCGCCTCGTTGAGGAAGCAATCGCATCCGGCGACAAAGTTGCCGCGACGGCAGCTCTGAAAGCCGCCCAGCCAGAGCTGATGCGCGGTGTGACCAAGGGTGTTTTCCACAAGAACACAGCTTCGCGTAAAATGTCGCGTCTGTCCTCACGGGTCAAAGCACTGGGCTGATCGGCCCCTTCGACATTTGATCAAACGGTCTAATCTCTTGATAAGAAAGGCATCGCATTGCGGTGCCTTTTTTTGTGCGTGATGAGTCTCAAAAACGGCGCGCAGATTCTTTTCACGGAATCCCTGAGTCAAGTTACAAGATATGTTGAACGGTCTGCTTCATACTTGCTAATAACGTCTTGCGAGTCACATCGCACGGGGGGACAGGCCTTGGTAAGAGGCCCGGCGGCGCAAGCCAAACGGGTGCTCGGCAAGGGTGTATAGGGGGCCTGGAAACAGGTCCGCTGAACGGTCTGCAGATGCTGCTGCCAGCACATTTGCCCTGTCATTTTTAAATCGCGGACAAGGTCGTCCGGTACATGCTGCACCTTAGGGACGGGTGCCCCATGTTCGCACGACTTGGCTGTATTATTGTCCGATGGACACAGAGCCGATCCTTTTGAGGAATCGAAAGGATGCTTTGTATTTTATCGGTCTCAGAAAGTGTGCCTTGCTGGCTGTCAGTACAGGCATCGGTTGGATGGATCTAGGTAACGATGACAAAAGATGATTGGGGTCAAATCAAGCAGCGTTTGCTCAAGACTGTCGGACAAAACAACTACACGACATGGATTGAACCCATCGTCCCCGGGCACGTCGAAGACGGCATCGCAAACCTCATGGTGCCGACCAACTTCTTTGGCAATTATGTTAGCCAGAACTTCTCTGACCTGATCCTGCACGAATTGCGCAAAGAGGGTGTGGATGTATCCCGCCTCAGCTTTGCCCTGTCGCCCGAAGCCGCGAATCCGGTGATCAAACCTGCCCACCGCGCCGCGCATGCACCTGCAGCCAAACCAAATCCGATGAACGCCGCTCCGCTGGACCCGCGTTTCACCTTTGACAACTTTGTTGTCGGCAAACCGAACGAATTGGCCCATGCCGCTGCCAGACGTGTCGCCGAAGGCGGGCCGGTAACCTTTAATCCGCTTTTCCTCTATGGTGGTGTTGGTCTGGGCAAAACGCACCTGATGCACGCTATCGCACAAGAGCTGCGCATGCAGAAGCCGCAGATGAACGTCCTCTATCTTTCGGCGGAACAATTCATGTACCGGTTTGTACAGGCGCTGCGTGACCGCAAAATGATGGATTTCAAGGAGCTGTTCCGGGCGGTCGACGTGCTGATGGTAGATGACGTGCAATTTATCGCCGGCAAGGAAAGCACACAGGAAGAGTTCTTTCACACCTTCAACGCGCTGGTAGATCAGCACAAACAGATCATCATTTCCGCGGACCGCGCGCCAACGGACATCAAAGACCTGGAGGAGCGCGTCAAATCACGGCTCCAATGTGGACTGGTCGTCGATTTGCATCCCACGGATTACGAACTCCGGCTCGGCATTCTGCAAAACAAGGTTGAGACCCAGCGTCGGCTTGATCCTGCGATGGTCATGGATGACGGTGTGGTTGAGTTTTTGGCCCATCGCATCACCTCAAACGTCCGCGTTCTGGAAGGGGCACTGACACGACTGTTCGCCTTTGCCTCCCTTGTCGGGCGCGAAATCAACATGGAACTGACCCAGGATTGTCTGGCCGATGTCTTGCGCTCTTCAGAACGCAAGGTCACGGTCGAAGAGATCCAGCGTAAAGTGTCCGAGCACTACAATATCCGTCTATCAGACATGATCGGCCCTAAACGTCTGCGCAGCTATGCCAGACCCAGACAGGTTGCCATGTATTTGTGCAAGCAACTGACCAGCCGTTCCCTACCTGAAATCGGGCGTCGTTTCGGTGGCAGGGACCACACCACCGTGATGCACGGGGTTAAGCGTATCGAAGAGCTGAAACTGTCTGACGGCCAGATCGCAGAAGATGTCGAATTATTGCGCCGCGCGCTTGAAAACTAGGGCTGTCTGAAGCCCAATCGGGAAAGAAGCGGGGGGCCGCGCCAGTGCGCCCCTTGCATTTACCCATCCGAACACACAAAAGTCTTGTGAAGACCCGGGAAAAAGGTAATTTGCCTGTCCCGGCAGGGTGTAGGGAGAATGCACATGAAATTCAGCATTGAACGCGCAGATTTGCTCAAGGCTGTGGGCCAGGCCCAATCTGTCGTTGAGCGGCGCAATACGATCCCGATCCTTGCCAACGTACTGATCGAGGCGGAGGGCAGCGATGTTTCCTTCCGCGCGACCGATCTGGATATTGAAGTGGTCGACAAAGTCCCCGCTCAGGTGGAGCGCGCAGGCGCCACAACAGTGTCCGCCACATTGTTGCACGAGATTGTGCGCAAATTGCCGGACGGTGCATTAATCAACATAACTGCCGATACCGCTGCCGGGCGCCTGACGGTCGAGGCAGGGCGGTCCAACTTTTCGCTGGCCACGCTGCCACGCGAAGATTTCCCTGTCATGGCATCCTCTGAATATGCCTCCAACTTCAGCGCGCCAGCGCCCGTGCTGCGCCGCTTGTTCGACAAATCGAAATTTGCGATTTCTACCGAGGAAACAAGGTATTACCTTAACGGTGTCTATATGCACGTTTCCGAGTCAGACGGTGGCAAGGTCCTGCGCTGCGTGGCCACGGATGGCCACCGCCTTGCACGCATTGACGCGCCTCTTCCCGAAGGCGCGGCAGATATGCCCGGTGTGATCGTTCCCCGCAAGACTGTAGCAGAAATGCGCAAGCTGCTGGAAGATGACGACATGACCATCGCTGTCTCTGTGTCTGAAACCAAGGTCCGCTTTGCAACGCCCGACATTACGCTGACGTCCAAGGTGATCGACGGCACCTTCCCCGACTACACCCGTGTGATCCCGCAGGGGAACACCCGCAAGATGGAAGTGGATGCTGCGGACTTTGCCAAAGCCGTTGACCGCGTTGCGACCGTAAGTTCAGAGCGCTCACGCGCTGTTAAGCTGCAATTGGACGAAGACCGCGTAATCCTGAGCGTGAATGCCCCTGATTCCGGTGCGGCCGAAGAAGAGCTGGCCGTCGCCTATAGCGACGAGCGGCTGGAGATCGGGTTCAATGCTAAGTACCTGCTTGAGATCGCCAGTCAGGTCGATCGCGAGAATGCGGTGTTCCTGTTCAACTCCTCGGGCGACCCGACGCTGATGCGAGAAGGCAACGACACATCTGCAGTCTATGTCGTCATGCCGATGCGTGTGTGAGCGGCCTAAGATATTTGAAATATTCCGACCGTTTTCTTTGAAAGAAAACGATGTCTGATGGTGGCCTGCATCTGTCACAGCTAACCCTGTCGCATTTTCGGTCGCACAAGCGCGCGGTGATCGACCTTGATGCGCGCCCAGTTGCCATCCATGGCCCAAACGGGGCAGGAAAGACCAACATCCTCGAAGCTGTCTCGCTTCTCTCGCCCGGGCGTGGCTTGCGCCGGTCAAGCGCCGAAGACATGACGCGCCGTCCAGAGGCGCTGGGCTGGAAAATCACCGCCATCCTGCATTCTCTTCACCGAACCCACGAACTCGAAATCTGGTCCGAAGGCGGTAACGCACGACAGGTCCGCATCGACGGCAAGGCAGCACCGCAAACTGCCCTCGGGCGCATCGCGCGGGTTCTCTGGTTGATCCCTGCCATGGATCGTCTCTGGATCGAAGGCGCCGAGGGGCGCCGGCGATTTTTGGACCGCATGACGCTCAGCTTTCTCCCCGAACACGCAGATCATTCCCTGAGCTATGACAAAGCCATGCGCGAACGGAATAGACTGCTCAAGGACATGGTGCGCGAACCCTCGTGGTATCTGGCGCTCGAGGACCGCATGGCGGAAGCGGGGGCCGCCATTCACGCCGGTCGCCAGCAGGCACTCGCCGCCATTGCACTGGCACAGACAGAGGCGCAGACCACATTTCCGACTGCCACACTGGAACTGCAATGCGACATGCCCGAACAGGCGCATGACATAAAGACGGCACTGGCAAACAACCGACTGCGCGATTTGCAGGCGGGGCGCACCTTGATCGGCCCTCATCGCGCTGATCTTTTTGGCATTTACACTGCCAAGGACGTGCCTGCCAAAGATTGCTCAACCGGCGAACAAAAGGCGCTGCTGGTCTCGCTCATTCTTGCCAACGCGCGTGCGCTGGCGCAGCATTTTGGCGCACCGCCCCTATTGCTGCTGGATGAGGTCGCTGCCCATCTGGATGCTGACCGACAAACCGCCCTTTATGATGAGATCGCAAGCCTTGGCGCGCAGGCGTGGATGACAGGCACAGGTCCTGAAATGTTCGCCGCAATGGGGAACCGCGCGCAGGTGCTTGAGGTCACAGAAACAGATGGAGCAAGCGTGGTTTCGCAACGCGACTGACAGACACAAAATGTTGCGTGTTTTGCGTGACATAGGGGACGAAAACCACTATAAATCGGTGAAAATACAAAGGTTCTCCCGCATGCCCGAAAACGAACAGACACCACAGGAATATGGTGCCGATTCTATCAAAGTTCTCAAAGGGTTGGACGCTGTACGCAAGCGACCCGGCATGTACATCGGGGACACGGACGACGGCTCCGGTTTGCACCACATGGTTTACGAAGTCGTGGACAATGGCATCGACGAGGTTCTGGCCGGCCATGCCGACGCAGTATCGGTCACAATTCACGATGATTCATCCGTTTCGGTGAGTGATAACGGGCGCGGCATTCCGGTGGGTATCCACGAGGAAGAAGGCGTTTCCGCTGCCGAAGTCATCATGACCCAGCTGCATGCGGGCGGCAAATTTGACAGCAATTCCTACAAGGTTTCCGGCGGCCTGCACGGCGTCGGGGTTTCGGTGGTAAACGCGCTTTCCGATTGGCTGGAACTGCGCATCTGGCGCGAGGGCAAGGAACATGTTGCGCGCTTTGAAGGCGGCTTCACCGCAGAACATCTCAAGGTCGTTGGCGACACCGATCGCACAGGCACCGAAGTGCGTTTCATGGCGTCCACTGGTACGTTCTCCAATCTGGAATACTCCTTTGAGACCTTGGAAAAACGCCTGCGCGAACTGGCCTTCCTGAATTCGGGCGTCCGTATCATCCTGATTGATGAGCGCCCGGTTGAACCTCTCAAGACGGAGCTGTTTTACGAGGGTGGCGTCAAGGAGTTCGTCAAATACCTTGATCGCCACAAGACATCAGCCATGCCAGAACCGATCTTTGTGACGGGTGAAAAGGACGACATCGGTGTCGAAGTCGCGATGTGGTGGAACGACAGCTATCATGAGAATGTCCTGCCGTTTACCAATAACATTCCGCAACGTGACGGCGGCACACATATGGCCGGCTTTCGCGGCGCGTTGACCCGTACAATCAACAACTATGCCCAATCCAGCGGTATCGCCAAAAAGGAAAAGATCAGCTTTACCGGCGACGACGCTCGTGAAGGGCTGACCTGTGTCTTGAGTGTAAAGGTACCTGACCCCAAATTCTCGTCCCAGACCAAAGACAAGCTGGTCAGTTCAGAAGTGCGGCCTGCCGTCGAAGGATTGGTGGGCGAGAAGCTGGCGGAGTGGTTCGAAGAAAACCCCGCAGAGGCGCGGATCGTGGTCAGCAAGATCATCGAAGCCGCACACGCGCGCGAGGCGGCGCGCAAGGCGCGGGATCTCACGCGGCGCAAGACCGCGATGGACGTGAATTTCCTTGCGGGCAAACTCAAGGATTGTTCGGAGAAAGATCCGTCCAAGACCGAAGTTTTTCTGGTGGAGGGCGACTCTGCCGGGGGCTCTGCCCAGACAGGACGCGATCGCCAGACTCAGGCTATCTTGCCGCTCAAGGGCAAGATCCTTAACGTCGAACGTGCGCGTTTTGACCGGATGCTCGGCTCTCAGGAGATCGGCAATCTGGTGATGGCCCTTGGCACCGGCATCGGGCGCGATGAATTCAACATCGCCAAGCTTCGTTACCACAAGATTGTCATTATGACCGACGCCGACGTGGACGGCGCGCACATCAGAACGCTGTTGTTGACGTTCTTTTACCGCCAGATGCCCCAGTTGATTGAAAACGGGCACCTCTATATCGCGCAACCTCCGCTGTACAAAGTGTCGCGCGGCAAGTCCGAAGTGTATCTCAAGGACCAGTCGGCGATGGAAGACTACTTGATCCAGCAGGGCATCGACGGGGCAATGCTGCGGCAGGGCAATGGCGAAGAGATAGGCGGTGCAGATCTGGCCCGTGTCGTCGATATGGCCCGTCAGATGAAGCGTGTGCTAGACGCGTTCCCGACCCATTATCCGCGCCATATTCTGGAACAGGCTGCCATCGCAGGTGCCTTTGTGCCGGGCGCCGTTGACCGGAATTTGCAAGGTGTTGCGGACAAGGTGGCGCAACGTCTGAATCTGATTGCACTGGAATACGAACAAGGCTGGCAGGGACGGATCACACAGGATCACGGCATCCGGCTGGCGCGCATCTTGCGCGGCGTTGAGGAAGTACGCACGCTCGATGGACGCATGCTGCGGTCAGGCGAGGCGCGGCGTTCCGGTACGTTTACCCAACACTTGCAGGAGGTCTATGATCTGCCTGCCACATTGGTACGCAAGGATCGGACACAGCTGATCCACGGACCGATGGACCTGATGGAAGCGATCCTCACCGAAGGCGAGAAAGGCCTCTCCCTGCAACGCTATAAGGGCTTGGGAGAGATGAACCCCGATCAGCTCTGGGAAACCACACTGGACCCCGATGCGCGCACGCTGCTGCAGGTCAAGGTGGACGATATGGCCGAGGCGGACGACCTGTTTACCAAGTTGATGGGCGATGTGGTGGAACCACGTCGCGAATTTATCCAGCAGAACGCGCTAAACGTGGAAAATCTGGATTTCTAATCACTTGTAGGGACGCGCATAACCTTACGTTCGACCCATAGGTTTGCGCGATTCGCCCAATAGTTTGCGCTGTCACCGTTTGAAGGTTTTTTCTCAAAGTCGAACTTTCTGCATGCTCGGGGTCGTTTTTCCGACGGTGGATTTTTGCCGAATAGTTAATGGCGAGCGAAAGGGGGCCACTGTCGCAGTCTAAGATGTTGGCATGTCTGGAGC
>JBARUV010000302.1:0-19759 GCA_049645905.1 Sulfitobacter sp. | reverse complement strand
AAACCCGTATGCCTGGCCTTCTTGTGCATGGCGCGTCCGGGATCGGCAAGACGATGATCGCCCGCAACCTGTCGCGCAGATATGCACCGGAATATGACCCAGCATCGGGAATTACGCGAACGCCGCTCTTGCTGTTGCAAGCACCACCAGCTCCCGACGAACGGCGGTTCTATCTGCACATCCTGGCGTCCGTCGGGGCACCGGCCACGGCACTGGGCGCGCGCGCTCAAAATGTGGCCTCCCTCGAAGTCCGTGTCGTCGCGCTTTTGCGCGACCTTGGCCTGCGGATGATCATGATCGACGAGGTCCACAACCTCTTGGCCGGGACCCACCGCGAACAGCGCCGCTTTCTCAATGTTCTGCGGTATCTCAGCAATGAACTCGAAGTGTCACTGGTCTGCCTGGGGGTCAGCGAGGCCGTCGATGCCATCCGTGGTGATATCCAGCTTGCCAGGCGGTTGGATGAACATCACCTGCCGAACTGGCGCGACGATGCCGAGTTCTCGGACATGATCCAAACACTCATTGCGGCAATGCCCCTCGAGAAGAAATCCAATCTGTCAAGTCGCTCAAGCAGATACTTGCACTGACCGGTGGGGTGACCTCGCGCATCTTCGCCCTGATCAAGGATCTTGCCATCGACGCCATTGTCACAGGTGAGGAATGCATCACCGATGACGCAATCGTAAAATGGACGCCGGTTTGGTCGCGCCATGCGAACCCCCATCGGCGGCTCGAGAAGTCCGGGGTGTGAAGCCGCACCCGCTGCCCAAGACTGTCGCGCCGCTGCCAGACGAGTTGTTGTCAGGTTGGTTGTCTCGGCTAGCGGCGGCCAACTACTGTGATGATGCGGAACTACTGGCTCATCTCAGAATCGATACCGCGCATGGCACCGCCTTGAACTTCAACGTCGACGCGGCTGCGGCGGCGAAGATTGCCAACGCCGCACGGGTTGATCCAGATGTTGTGCGATCTTTGACCTTTCCAGCAATGACGACACGAGAAGCCTCGCTGACGGCCCAGATGCCATTCCAGCATTGCCTGCAATGCTCCAGAGAGGGCCTTTCGCTCAAGCATTGGAGGCGAGCCTGGGCATTCGACTGCCAGGTTTGCGGGACGAGACTTGTGCCGACGCTCGGCAAGCTCAGTGGCGAACAGATGCCCGAAAAGCTGATAAATCGTGCGCGCAACGGCGCCGCGCGGCTTGAATACGCCGCGCGATTACGCAGCCCCAAGCAACTTCGGCGCGCAATGCGCGCGGTCACCTTTGCCGTATCATTAAAGGCCTTCCGCGGAGATCCGTTATACGCTCTTCAGAGCCACAGGCCGGAAGTAAGGCTGTTTGGCCTTGCTGCAATTGATGCAGCCCAATCCCGTCCACTGGTCAAAGCGGCCATCTCAAGCTCCTGCATCGACGACTATGCAAGGGTTGCTCTATTGCGCGCCTTCGATAAGGAGCCACGTCTGCTTGCCGCGGTTGATCACATCGCCCGGCAGCGCGCGAAAAGCATAGGCGCGATAGCAGTCGAATCTCATAATTAAGGGCAAAAAATATCCCCGAACGCGTCGTGTCTCAGATTTAAGGGCAACGCGACAGCAGAGGTGACGCTATTTGAAGCGCCTTGCTGGGTCCCAAGACGGGCGATCGTATTCAACGCCCATCTTACTACCTTGGTATCACGCGCGTTTACGGCCAAATATCCAGCTTGGATCTCAAAATCGCGCCTTGCCTCGGGCGATAGGGCCTGCCCACCCCTATATCGGCGGCAGAGGTCTTGGAGGGCCGTTTTCTGCCGCCGGGTATCTTGGCTTTCGAGTTCGAACTTTAAAAAGGCGGCCTCAAGGTTGCTAATTCTACCTCTGCGCAAACCCTACCCTATCCTTTGCAGCAAGTAAGCCTAGGATGTGTGCGCTCCAAGGTTCGAAATCGTCAATGTCGTTTGGAAGAGCTCTAGTATGAATCCAGTCTGGATCATTAAGTGAGAGGCGTTTCGTTGTTGGCTCGAACCATTCGGGACTTTCCCACGTGACAACTATCACCAAATCGAGTTGGCCATCTATGTCGGTAAGGGCTGTCACGCACTCAATCTTAGGAGACTGCTCCACAGAACGCTCGAAAGTGGCAAGGGACAAGTCGAGGTCCTGTTGAAGAACGGCGACGGAGCAGTCTTGAATACCTAGGCGGTCCGTTGAAAAAAGCGAGGCGTCTTCTGCTGCGAGCGCTCCAGGAAAACCTATTGACCGACGGTTGGCGAACGTGTCGCGATCATCGCGGTAGCGTCCGATCCGGTAGGCTAGGATCTGGTCACGTTTTCGAACGACTGAAAAGGTCCAGATCGCACAATACCCATCTTTTTTCATGTCTTCGGGGTGCATCGTGGTGATCGAGTTGGAGCCGTTTAATCGTTCAGCGAACTCCGACATTGAAATGGTAGTGTTTTCAAGCGATGCTGCCATTGTATAGCGAATGGCGAGGCTGTCGGGCCGTTTGAGGTCGCGGGTCCGCCGCCGAGCGGGGAACTCAACCTTCCATTTCGATGGAAAATCTGGATCGGTTAGAAATTCCTTCAGCGCGAACTGCCCAGGCTCGGTTCGATAGAACGAAGATCCTTCGCGCGCTCGGAGAATATCTTCACTCAAACGCGCCTGTAAGGTTTTCTGCTGAGTTCTTCCGTGGAGATGCTCGGGAAGGATTTCCGCTTTGCGGGCAGCATCAAGGATGGACTTCGCCCCCATCGGGCGTCGCCGCGCCCGCAGTACGACCTTCGCGATATCCAAATATGAATCCACAGCGCCTCCAGCTTCACTATGGAGGATTGGCTTGGGAGGCGCAATCTACGAGAAGGCCTTGACTGGCGATTACGGCGGCTTGGCGTCGACCAAAGGCACTTCGGTAAATTCATCAGATCATATGTTTGCGTTGCAACAAGTTGATTTTCCTGAGTTATTTGCCGCTGAATTTCTGGACATTGCTGCGTCGAGCGAGCGAAACAAAATCGAAACAGGACCAAACCTAACTGTCGGCCGCTGTTCGTTGGGAGTGCGCTTATTGCGGGCGATCGTCATGATTGCGATTGTACAAAAAGTATAAGTGTCTTCGTGTCAAAATCCGCAAACCAGAACCCCGAACAGGTCGCTCCCGATCAGATTGACAAGCGACTGCTGGCTGCAGGTTGGGTGGTGCAGGATAAGGTGTCGCTTAATCCCAGTGCGGCCTCGGGAGTAGCGGTGCGGGAATATCCGACGGACACTGGACCGGCCGACTATGTCCTTTTCGTCGACGGTCGTGCTGTCGGCGTGGTCGAGGCGAAACCGGACAGCTTGGGTGAGCGTCTGACAACGGTAGAGGAGCAATCCTCAGGTTATGCGACTGCTAAGTTGAAATGGGTCGCCGGCGCGGAGCCGTTGCCGTTTATTTACGAGAGCACCGCCGTCGTCACCCGGTTCCCGACGGCCGAGATCCGCACCCCCGGTCACGCGAGGTATTCACGTTTCACCGTACTGAAACGCTGAAGGCATGGCGCAATGATCCGTTGTCCCTGCGGTCCGGGTTGCAGACGCTGCCGCACCTGAAAACCGACGGCCTGCGCGCGTGCCAGATCACGGCGATCACCAATCTCGAAACGTCATTGCAACGCGGTAAGCCCCGTGCGCTGGCGCAAATGGCCACCGGGTCAGGTAAGACGTTCACTGCCATCACCGAGGACCTCGACAACCTCCCGGAACCAGATGTCTTGATGTCCGAGATTATGGAAAACTTGGAAGCAGCGATGGAGCAGTTCGCGGCGGCCAGCCGGGCTTAAACTGAAATGGTGTTCACGGATCAAATAGGAAAAAATTAAACTCTGGAAATATCACCATCGCGCAGAAATGAAAGTGCAGCAATGAGCCCCGGTCGCTCGGTCTTGGCACCAGAGACACCGCGGTCTTCAAAGATGTGGGCAGCCCCGACGGCATTCAAAGCGTCAAGCTGAAGGGAGATCTTGCTCTGCAGTCAAGACCCTCGCGTATCCAATGAGGGACAAGATTTTCCTCTAGGCTTGGGTAGGGTCATGAGGCGTCTCCGACAAACCTATCTGTCCGCAAACCCATTCAAAAATCAAGTTGTCCAAGAACACGGTGCGAAGGCATTTTAGGACTGCCTTTGCGCTTGTCCATCAAACGCACGTTGGATGGATCAAGCCTTGTACAGCGTTAATCAGGTTAGGCTCATCCGAATGAGCAGCTGCCAGAGCGAGAGGCAGATACTTCTGATTTAGCACTTAGAAGCTTGGAGTGTTGCAGTTTGACAAGATGACCGGAGAACGCTCCGATCATCTTTTACTTGGGTTTCGTAAACTCTAGTACTGTGCGGCCAGATACGCAGCGATGATATCGCCATCCTCTTCGGTAATTGGCGCACCGTAGATTGCGATCATCTTGTGTACTTCGGCCTTCCAGAAGTCAGGGCCTTTGCCGGGAGGCTGGTATTCGATGTAATCGGTCGAATGGCAGGTTATGCAATTGGCTTCGGCCACATCTGATCCGTCTCCGGCGCGGAACACGACGGAGCCATCATAGGGCATGTCATAGATGACGGAATCCGCGATGGCGGCTTGGGCCAGGAAGGTCAGTCCAGCCAAAGCGGCTATGTGAAAGGTTTTCATTGTCATCTCCTCAGGCTGCCGTGAGACGTGTGGTTTCGACGACGTTGCGCATATAGCCCGATGGGTTCCATTGCGCTTGCATCGGTTGGGTCTGGCCGTTCGCATTTGTCGCGCGCACCAACAGTGACACCTCACCCGACGCCACGGGCATCGACAGCGTCCATTCGCGGAATGCGTATTTTCCCATGTCCTCGCCCAAGGATGCTTTTTGCCATGTCTTGCCGTCATCTGCGGAGACGCTGACCTCGGTAATGCCAGATCCGCCATCGAACGCTATTCCCCGCAGTGCGAGCGGCGCATTCGCAGCTACTGCCGCGCCATCCAGCACATTGGTGATAAAGGACCGGACGTTGAAGCGGGCGATCGGCACGGTCGTTTCAGGCTTGGTGCCAGGTTCGACACATGCGCAACTGTTGTCCGGGATGCGATAGGCCGTCGTCATCCAGAACGAGTCCAATGGCGTGTCGCGCACGATTATCTGGTTGAGGTGCTTGACCCAGTAGGTGCCGTAGTGCCCCGGGACCACAAGACGGAGAGGATAGCCATTCAGCCAGGGCAGATCTTCGCCATTCATGGCCCACGCCAGCATGACTTCGCCGTCCATGGCATGGGCCAGTTCCAGCGACTTGGTAAAGTCGGGGGTGTCGGGCAGGACAGGCCCATCCAACCCTTCGAATGCGACCTGAATCGCCCCGTCTTGCACGCCCGCCTTTTCAAGGACGGATTTTAGGGAAACGCCAGTCCAGCGTGCGTTACCCATCAAGCCATTCCCTGCCTGCCCACCACCGACACGTGGCGTGACAAAGCCACGGCTGTTGCCTGAACATTGATGAACTGCGACCAGATCAATCGTATCGAATTGCGATTTCAGGTCAGCGAGAGACAGCGACATGGGCGTGGCCACTGTGCCGGCGATCTCGAGTGTGAAGGTGTCAGGATCAATCTCGGTCGGGATGTCAGCCAAGTGGTACCGCACGAAAAACGCGTCATTGGGGGTCAACATGCCTTCATTGAACACACTGAACGGCGTCTCCAACTGCGGCGGTCGGGATGACAGCTGCAGCAAAGGCCGCTTCCCCGGATAGGCGACCAGCGACCGATCTCCATTTTCAAAACCCAGCGATACTGTTTCAGCGAGCAATGGCGTGCCGCCAGCCATCACGAATCCGGCAGCAGCCCCGGTGGATGCGATCATCTGTCGTCTGTTGAACATGGTTCCCCCATTTTTCTGCGATCGCTATGACGTGCTTGTCATGTTTGAGATCGTCGCAAGTTCAGACGATTGGCAGGGGGCGTTTATTCCTCATGATGCAAAATAAACTTGTCCATCAGCCCAGACAGGGCTGGCGTGCCGTCGCCAGAGAGGAGAGCAAATCGGGATGTATCTCATTGGGTGCGTCAGTCCCATTGCGCAGAGCCAGCGCGAGAATGGCGAAGCGAGTCGCGTTCATGGATCGCGAGACCATCGTCATCTGCTGATGGGGTCCGGCCCATTGTGCAATCAGGACATGGCCGTCATCTGAGATTGCGAGACCGGCCGGGCGATCTCCGGCATGCGCGGTCACATAGAGCCCAAGATGGCAATTGCTGGGACCGACAAAACCCAGTGCGTCCGCTTTGCGCCCAAGTGGCAAGGTGACTCTTTCTAGTGACGTCTGCTGCAACCCATTGGCTTGAACGATTGCGGCGATGCCGATGAGCGGACCCTCCGTTGTCACGTTCTGAGCGCCACTTGCCCACTTATCGAAATGTGCGATCATCGTGGCAAGGTCAGAACTTTCTGCAATGATGATCTGTGCCGGAATATCATCCGAAATGGGACCAGTCAGGACTAACCACCATACTGCGCCGGCTGCGATCAAGATGGCAGAGGCGGCCAGCACGGCAGGACGCCATGCAGGCCTTCCTGCTCCTGAGTATCGCTCAGGGATCGCGATGATGACTGTGTCTGACGCCAGTGACGCGACCCCTGCCCGCAAAGCCTGATAATGGGCCACATGGCTGGCAAGCGCCGGATCGCGTGCGATTGCCTCGGCCATCCGAGCCGCGTCTTGCGGATCTAGTGCGCCATCGACATATGCGCTGACCTGTTCGTCTCGAGTTCGTTCATCAACCACGGCGCATCCCTTTGCCCTTTCGCGGCAATTCCACGACATGCGGACCTGAAAGCTTTTCTGCCAGGGCGGCACGCGCACGGCTCACGCGGCTCATCACCGTGCCGCGTTTAATCCGCAAAAGTTCAGCGGTTTCGTCATAAGTAAGCCCGCCGATGTCCACAAGCGCCAGCACATCCCGGTGATTTTCCGACAGCAAAAAGAATGCCTCGCGGACTGCCAGATGGGTGACCGTGATATCGTAGAGTGCACCGCTTGTGCGTTGATCCAGGTCGACCGCCTCTTGCATGGCGCGCCGTCGGCGCCACGATCGCAATCGATCGAACCATAAATGCCGTGCGATGGTGAACAGCCACGCGCGAAATGCACGTTCGTCCTGGGGCGCCTGCTTGGCTGAGATGGCACGCACGACACAATCTTGCACGAGATCTGCGGCTGAATCGCGATTGCGTGTCAACGCCAACGCGTAGCCGAACAATCCGCCAGCGGCAGCGGTGAGCATCTGGCGTTGGTTGGCATTCAGCATAGCGCACTCACGACAGGTCATCCGTACTCGACGGCGGGAACAGGCGGACACTCAGACACTAGCGTGCCTGACGTACTTGACGCCAATCTTTCATCACGCGGATTTGGTTTCCTGCATAGACATGACCGCCATCCGTCATCGCATGGTTGTCAGCCGGCTGCCCCGTCTCTTGTGTCATTGCAATTCGGGCAACGGCAGCGGTCGCACCCGAAGGCAGAAAAATACGATTTCCCGTTATGCCATGTCCTTTTCTGCGATAAGTGGGAAGGCCTGTTCGAACCTGTCAATCGTCCTTCAGGCAGGGTGCTGCAAACAGATCCCCACGCCAGGCGCCGCAGACCGTGCGCGTTCCGACGACGATCCACGCAGCGCCCAACAGTGCCACCAATATCAGGCCAAAAACATAAATCGCAGTAATCGGCAGCAAGCTCGCAAGCTTCAATGAAGCAACGGCAAATACACCCAGCGGGAATGTATAACCCCACCAACCAAGGTTGAATGGCAGACCGTCGCGTGCATAGCGCCCGGTGATGAGCACTGCCATCGCAAACCACCACAGCCCATAGCCCCACATCAGCAATCCGCCGATGAGACCGATGCCCGCCGCGGCGCTGCTATACTGACCCAGATCATTCGCCGCAAAGATGGCAGGGGCGGCCTGGCCTAACGTCATAAGGCCCAATGCCCCGGTGCCGATCGGTCCAAGCGCCAGCCAACTGGAGGCCGCCATGGAAACGTGCGGCAACTTGTGGATGGCGAGCCGCAGGATCAGGACGACAAGGACGCTCATCGCAATGGGGACCGACAGGGCCCAGAGGACGTAAGACCACACCAGCACCAGCAGTTGGGTATGTGCGTCGGCAAGGTGCGGGGCCAGCAACCCCCCCGACACCGCTGCGACCTCGGCTGCAACCATTGGCAACAGCCAGACGGCAGTCATCTGATCGATGGCGTGGCTTTGGCGGGTGAACATCAAATAGGGTATGGCGATGCCACAAAGTGCTGCCATACCGACATCAATCCACCATAAGACGGTCGCGACCTCGATCGCGATGCTGCCCATTGATGGCAGTCCAAAGATCAAAAATCCGTTGATGATCGTGGCCAACCCCATCGGGATACAGCCAAAAAACATCGAGACGACCGAGTGACCGAAAATCCGCTTCGCTTCGTGGAAGAATAAGATCCATCGTGCCGCATAGAGCGCCGAAAACAGCGTGAACAGGGCAATATTGAACAGCCAAAGCGCTTTGCCAAGGGAGCTGAACGCGTCGGGAAGTTGTGCCAGCGCAATTGCGAGGATGCCCGTTCCCATCGTGGCCGCAAACCAGTTGGGGGTGAACTGGCGAATAATTTCCATTGGGCTGGTCAGCTGCGAAAAAGGCTGCAATCCCAGCGATACTGCGCGCATTTTGTAGAATGTCATTGTGGATCTCCTGTTCTTAACCTCGATAGACGAAGCGAACCAAACGATCCAACGGATTGAATTTGTAAAACAGATCGATTTTACTGATGGGTGAGAGTGAGGTGTAGAGATCATGACGCTTGAACAACTTCGCATCTTCATTGCTGTGGCGGAACGTCAGCATATGACTGATGCGGCTCATGCGCTGAACCTGACCCAATCTGCCGTGAGTGCCGCCATTGCTGCGTTGGAAGAACGCCATGATGTGCTGCTGTTCGACCGCATTGGGCGCGGTATCGTGCTGACAAATCTTGGTCGTGATTTTCTGCCGGAAGCGCGCGCGGTTCTCGCCCGGGCAGACGAGGCTGCGGGCTGCCTCAGCGCATCCACCGCCCTTGCCCACGGCAAGCTGCGGCTTGTGTCCAGCCAGACGGTTGCAAACTACTGGCTTCCGCCCCGCATGCAGAGCTTCCACACAGCCTTTCCGGGAATTGATCTGTCACTGCGCATTCTGAACACCCATGCCGCCTGTCAGGCCATCGTCACGGGCGAAGCCGATCTGGGCTTCGTTGAAGATCACGTTGCGGACCCGCAAATCACCCTGATCCCCGCCGCTACAGATCACCTGGTGCTGGTCGCTCGCGCAGATCAGGCCGCGCACGGTGATGATCTGCGGACGGCACCGTGGGTCTTTCGCGAGCCTGGCTCGGGCACGCGTGCTATACTCGAGCAGGCACTGAAAGAGGCGGGCATTGCCGTCATGGATTTGTCTGTTGTCCTCGAGCTTCCCTCGAATGAAGCGGTGCGCGCTGCTGTCGAAGCTGGCGCCGGTATTGCGGCGCTGTCGCATCTGGTTGTCGCAGACGCCCTGCAGGTGGGGCGCCTGGCCCGATTAGCGTTCAAGCTGCCCGAGCGGAAGTTCTTTGCCGTAAATGCGACACAGCGTCATGTCAGTCGCGCGACCCAGGCATTTATCCAACATGTCATTGCGCCATGACGGTTGCCGCCATCATAACGTTATTGGAGCAAATTGAGGGATCGGATCGGCTGTTTAATCCCTATCGCGACCATGATCCCGTGCTCGAGAGCGCGGATGCACCAGAAATACGGCGGGCGAACCTGACGCTCTATCTGCAGGCAATGCAAGTTCGACGTCCTCGCGTCATGTGGTTGGCCGAGGCCATGTCCAGACGTGGTGCCCGGCGGACCGGGCTGCCCTTGACCGGCGACCGGATGCTGCTGCCATTAGCAACGCGGTTGAAAATGGTCGTGCCGTTTCGCCATCCAACCGCGCAACACGACGATCCAGGCTCTGTCACCGCGCGTGCAATCTGGGAAGCAATGCCAGACGATGTGCCGTTACTTTGGAACGCGGTCATGCAAGTCCCGCACCGCAGCGCACCAGACTATGCCATCCGCACACCGTCAGCGCCGGAAATACGGGCCAATCTGGCTGTACTTGCGGCACTCGCAGCGATGTTTGCACCACAGAAAATCTTGTGTATCGGACGTGTCGCAGAGCGCTGTGCCCAGCCCGTCGGAGTGTCGCTGACCTATGTCAGGCATCCGGCCCAAGGCGGGCTATCCGCGTTTCGCGAAGGCTGTACCACCTTCCTGTCTAGTTAGAGCGCCACGCAGACGTGATGCCGCGAAAACCATGAATTTGACTTTGTGATGGAATAAACTGACCCTCCGGTTCGTTCTTCCTGCAATCGCCGCGACCGCCACATGGCAACTGCGGACGACTGGTACCGGAGAACGAAGATGAAACTAATTTCATATGTGGCCCTGAATATGGCCATGGTGACCCCGGCTTTTGCGCAAGACACGGTGATGTTTGATCCCGACATTGTTCATGAGGCGAAGGACGGTGTTGTCCGCCTATATGGGGCGGGCGGCCCCCATACAGCACTTCAAAAAGTGGCCGATCTTTGGCAAGAGCAAACGGGAGGTACCGTCGCGATCACCTTCGGTCCCGAACCCAAATGGTCTCAGCAGGCCCAGGCAGATGCCGACATCATCTGGGGCACGTCCGAACAGTCGATGACGGCCTTTCTGGAGACCTACAAATCATTCTCGTCGGATCAAGTGATGCCGATTTACCTGCGTCCCGCCATTATTGCGGTCAAGGCCGGCAACCCCAAATCCATTACCGGTTTCGACGACCTGCTGGCAGAAGGCATCAAGGTCGTGGTGACCGAAGGCGCAGGCGTCGGAAACACATCTGGCACCGGCGTCTGGGAAGATGTGGCCGGACGTACGGGCAGCCTGTCGGACGTTGTCGGATTGCGTAAGAATATCGTCGCGTTTGAACATGGATCAGGTGCTGGTTTTAAAGCTTTTACCGATCTGGACGCTGACGCCTGGATCACTTGGCCTGACTGGACATCGCGTAACCCTGAAAAGATCGAGGCCGTTGCGTTCTCTCCTGACCGCGCAATCTGGCGCGATTTGAACGTCGCCCTGGCACCTGATGCTGATCCGGAGGCGCAGGCTTTTCTGAATTTTCTGGTGACCGATGAAGCACAGTCCCTGATGAAAACTGAAGGCTGGACCCGGTAACAGACCCCGCATACCGGGCCGGGTCAAACGTCCGGTCCGGTATGTGACACGGAATTTTGGTAGTGAGCCATTTCAGGCCGCTGCGGGACTTCAAAACGCATTCAGAACACCTTGCGGTGGGCGTTGGTCGTCGCATTGAGCGTACTTGAAGGCGATAGACTATCTCAATATCCTATATCTTCTGTCCATCCTGATTTCTGAATATGGCCAACGGTTCAAATCTGGCGTCTAGATTCAAAAATATCTGAATCAAGCCTCAGCCAACCATTTCGGTAGAAATTAAACCTGCATTATCAGGCCAAGTTAGAGTGTCTTCGTGGGTATTGGCATTGATGAGACGGGGCTATCATGGCTGGGGCTACGCTTTTTAGTTCGCCCTGAATAAGTCACAAGCATATGAATTTGTTTGTAGATTTCGTAAAAACTGTAGCAGAAAATTGCAGGGTTTCGTATGCTGGGTCGCGAAACCTTGCAAATTCCGGAGCCGTGATGAAGCCTCATCCCCGCACTGACGAGCAGGACGATCTCCTGCGTCCCCGCCTGACTGAGATGATCGATCTTCGCCACGCATTGGCGAAACTGGAAAAGCTGATTGACTGGGAGTTCTTCGAAACCGAATGGGCCAGTTTCTTTCCTGCCACGACAGGGCGGCCAGCAACATCGCCGCGCCTAGTCGCGGGGCTGCTGTATCTC
The DNA here is from genome assembly GCA_049645905.1 of Sulfitobacter sp. Lineage (GTDB taxonomy): Bacteria > Pseudomonadota > Alphaproteobacteria > Rhodobacterales > Rhodobacteraceae > Sulfitobacter. The sequence goes on along the minus strand of JBARUV010000302.1, from coordinate 7,813 downwards.
CAACATGCCTATCGTTTGTCCGACGACGCCGTCGTCGCCCGATGGGTCGAGAACCCTTACTACCAGCACTTCACCGGTGAGACGTTCTTCCAGCACCGCCCCCCTGTCGATCCGTCCTGCTTGACCCGCTGGCGTCAGCGGATCGGAGAGGAAGGGGCCGAGTGGCTGCTGACCAAGACGATCGAAGCTGGGGTCACGTCCGGGGCCGTGGAGGATTGCAGTCTCGCGCGCATTGCCGTGGACACGACGGTGATGGAGAAGAACATCGCGCATCCAACGGATGCGCGCCTGTATGAAAAGGCACGTCGCCAGCTTGTGGCCTTGGCCCACGAAGGCGAGATCACGCTGCGGCAGAACTACAATCGACTGGCACCCCGCCTCGCGATGCAGATCGGGCGCTACGCCCACGCCCGGCAATTCAAGCGCATGCGCAAAGCCCTGAAAAAGTTGAAGGGCTACACCGGCCGCATCCTCCGCGACATCCGCCGTCAGCTCGAAAAAATTCCGGGTGGCGCCTTCCGTGAGCGTGCTCTGGACACCCTCGTGCTCGTCAGTCGCCTGCTGCATCAGAACCCAAAGGGCCATGGCAAGATTTACGCCCTGCATGAACCCGAGGTCGACTGCATCTCCAAAGGCAAGGCCCGTAAACGCTATGAGTTCGGAACCAAGGTCAGTCTGGCCACTACCATCGACGAGGGCTTCGTCGTCGGCATGCGCGCCCTGCCGGGCAATCCCTACGATGGGCACACTTTGCCCGAAGCCCTGGAGCAGGTCGCGATCCTGACCGGTCGGACTCCGGATCTGGCCGTCGTGGACCGCGGCTATCGCGGCCACGGTGTATCGACGACAAAAGTGCTGATCAGCGGCACGCGCCGGGGCCTGACGCCAAAGCTGAAGACATTGCTGAGGCGGCGAAGCGCCATAGAACCAGAGATTGGACACATGAAAACTGACGGACGTCTGTCGCGATGCCCGCTCAAGGGGACGTTCGGCGACGCGGTCTTCGCCGTGCTCTGTGGCTGCGGCCATAACATCCGCAAGATACTGGCCCACCTCAGGGCTTTGTTGTCCCTCATCCTGGCCGCATTGTGCGCCGCCGCAACTGACAGGATCAGGCCGGCAAACTGCTAACTTGTCGCCGGATCGCGTTGTTCAGCGTGAACTACGGAGAAGGAAATACGTGTTGCGGACTGCATAGAGACGAAGCGCTGCAATCCAACCGGTGATCGGAAGCCCTGCATTACTCGCTCTCGTTTTCAGAAAGGCAAATGACTGTTCTTTGCTCGGTTATTGCCATCAACACAGCCGGTGCTGGATCTAATGACATTCTCTTCGAGGGACTGAGTCACTCGCAGCAATTTCCGCATCTTTGGATTTACGTTGCGCCACAAGTGCGCATGCGAAAAGCTGCGTCAGGTGGTAGAGCATCAGCGGCAGCACCGTCGTCCCTAGCGTCGCGGCGGGCACAAGCGCCGTCGCGATCGCCAACCCGCTGGCAAGGCCTTTTGTCGATCCGCAAAAGAACAACACGGCGCGATCCTCGTCCGGCAACTTCAGGGCGCGGCCCGTAAAGGTCATGATCCCCATCGCGAGCGCCAGGAACAGCACGACCACACCGTAAAGCAGAATCAGGCTGGGCCCCGAAATTGCATACCACAGCCCCGAAACAGTGCCCGCGCTGAACGCCGAATAGACGATCAGCAGGATCGAGCCACGGTCAACCATAAGCGTCGTCGCCCTGTGCCGCTTCACCAGATCGCCGACCAGCGGACGCGCAATCTGACCGACGACGAAGGGCAGCAGGATCTGCAGCGCGATCTTGACTACGGCCGCCCCGCTGATGGCGCCGCCCCCCTGATGCAAGAGCACGGCCACCAGAGCAGGTGTCAGCGCCACGCCGATCAGGTTGGAAAAGGACGCGGCACAGATCGCCGCCGGCACGTTGCCCCCCGCCATGCCGGTAAAGGCGATCGACGACTGGATGGTGGACGGCAGCACCGACAGGAAGATCAGGCCAAAGATCAGGTCGGGGCCCAGCACGCTGCCGAACACGAACGCAACGCCCAGTCCCAGCAGCGGAGATAGCAGGTAGGTCGCAGCGACGGTCAGCCCCTGCAGCCGCCAGTTCAGCATCCCGGACCGGATGGCCGCGGCGTCAAGCTTGGCACCGTAGAGAAAGAACAGCAGCGCCACCGCCCAGAAGGTGATCTGCTTCAGTGCGTCGGCGGCCACGCCGCGCACCGGCAGAATCAAGCCAATGATCACCGTGGCAATCAGCAACAGCATGTAGGTGTCGATGCCAAAGCGTCTGAGATACGTCATGTGTCCGTCCGGCATCAGGGATAATGCTGTTTCATGTACCGGCTTTGGCCGCCAGTCCGCATCGAAAAGATCAGTATCCCAGCGGGATATCATCTTTTCGGCTGTCCGATCCACCCTCCAGCAGCCCATCCGTCATCCGGATCGCCTGACTGCCTCCGATGGGAGAGGTCACAACCTTGATCTGATGACCCCGCGCGGCGAGTGCCGTTCGGACCTCCTCGGGCAATGCCGGCGCGATTACATCGCCGCGGCGCGTGCGGTGGGGTCATTAACGCCGCGCTTCCTACTGACCGAGATCATGCCCGATATCTTTAACAATCTGATAGTGGTGATCACGCTGAAAATAGCGCGTGCGATCCTTCTCGAAGGAGCGCTCAGCTTTCTTGGCCTTCATCGTGCTCGTCGGTCGCCTGCTGCATCAGAACCCAAAGAACCATGGCAAGATTTACGCCCTGCATGAACCCGAGGTCGACTGCATCTCCAAAGGCAAGGCCCGCAAGCGCTATGAGTTCGGGACCAAGGTCAGCCTGGCTACTACCATCGACGAGGGCTTCGTCGTCGGCATGCGCGCCCTGCCGGGCAATCCCTACGATGGGCATACTTTGCCCGAAGCCCTGGAGGAGGTCGCGATCCTGACCGGTCGGCCTCCGGATCTGGCCGTCGTGGACCGCGGCTATCGCGGCCACGGTGTATCGACGACAAAAGTGCTGATCAGCGGCACGCGCCTGGGCCTGACGCCAAAGCTGAAGACACTGCTGAGGCGGCGCAGCGCCATAGAACCAGAGATTAAACACATGAAAACTGACGGACGTCTGCCGCGATGCCCACTCAAGGGGACGTTCGGCGACGCGATTTTCGCCGTGCTATGTGGCTGCGGCCATAAAATCCGCAAGATCTTGGTCCACCTCAGGGCTTTGTTGCCCCTCATTCTGGCCGTATTGTGCGCCGCCGCAACTGGCAGGATCAGGCCTGCAAACTGCTATCTTGTCGCCGGATCGCGTTGTTCAGCGTGAACTTTTTACTTCTGCAGCTTTGTAAGGGCTGGGGTTTTTGTTGATGCCTCGTCTACCCGGCGTCGGCCTTCCCCCCGGACACTGACAAATAGGGGTAGATTCCGGCTGGGTGCAGAATAGTACGTTAGGCTCCGAGGACGCGCTTGCCGTAGTCTCGCAGATTGCCGTTCGGGTCGACGTAGCGATAGAGAGTAACGGGCCTCACGCCTAATTCTTTGCAAAGTTCTGAAACAGACGTGTCGCGGTTTGCCATTGCGGCCTGTGCCATGCGCACCTGTGATTTTGACAGCGCGAATTTTCGTCCGCCTTTCCTCCCCCGCGCCCGGGCTGCCTGAAGACCGGCCACTGTGCGTTCACGGATCAACTCGCTTTCAAATTCGGCGAGAGCGGCAAAGATGCCGAATGAAAGCCGTCCTGCCGCAGTTGTTGTGTCGATCTGCGCACCTTGCCCGGTGAGCACTTTAAGGCCAACCCCGCGCTCAGACAGCATACTGACGGTCTTGACCAGATGATGCAGGCTACGCCCCAAACGATCGAGCTTCCACACAACCAGAACATCGCCGTCACGCAATGCCTTGAGGCAGGCCTCCAACCCTGGCCGGTCATCCTTTTTGCCAGATGCCAGATCCGAGTAAATCTGCTCCTCTCCAACGCTCGCCGCGATCAAGGCATCCCGTTGCAGGTCAAGAGACTGCCTGCCATCGGCTTTAGAGACGCGCGCATAGCCAATCAGCATGTGTCACAAACGTTGGTTTGTGATGCTTGGGTTCGGCGGTCGCTTTCGGGCAACGGATTTATTCCTTATCTCATATCATAAATAAATATACTCAATACCTCCCATGAAAGCAAAAGAAGCATGGCGCATCGCACCATTCTGACCGAGCGCCAGCGCGCGACACTATTTGATCTGCCAACCAGTGAAGCGGCACTACTTCACCATTACACGTTGGCCGATGATGACATCGAACATGTTCGTCTGCGAAGACGATCACAAAACCGGCTTGGGTTTGCCCTTCAGCTTTGCGCGTTTCGACACCCCGGCCGCCTCCTGACGGCTGGAGAGGTCATCCCAGAAAAAGCGATCAGGTTCATCGCGGCTCAGCTGGGAATGCAAGCGGTTGAGTTGGAGGGCTACGCCGTCCGCGAAGAGACTCGGCGGGATCATCTGATCGAGCTTAGAGCGATCTATGGCTACAAGATGTTTACCGGACGTGGTGCCCGCGACCTGAAGGATTGGCTTGAAACTGAGGCTGAGGTTGCGCGCTCTAATGAGGAGCTGGCGCGTCGGTTCGTGACAGAATGCCGCCGGAGCCAGACCATTCTGCCCGGGGTGTCGGTGATCGAACGGCTCTGCGCTGATGCGCTTGTCGCCGCCGAACGTCGGATGGAAACGCGCATCGCCGACCGTCTCGACGCGCCCATGAGAGGCAGGCTGGATGCCCTGCTTTCGGAAGACGTCGATGACCGGGTCAGCCGTTTTGTCTGGTTGCGCCAATTTGAGGTTGGCAAGAACTCGGCAGACGCGAACCGCCTGCTGGACCGGTTGGAGTTTCTGCAAGGTCTCGGGCTTGCGACCGCTGCCCTTGATGGCGTTCCACCCCACCGGATCACCCGACTTCGTCGCCAAGGCGAACGATATTTCTCGGATGATTTGCGCGACATTTCCAGCGATCGGCGGTGGGCGATCATGACCGTCTGTGCTGTGGAATGGCAGGCTGCGATAGCTGATGCAGTGATTGAGACCCATGATCGGATCGTGGGTAAAACCTGGCGCGATGCCAAGAGGTTATGTGATGTGCAGATTACCGGCGCCAAAGCAGCATTGCAGGACACACTTCGTTCTTTCTCAGGCTTGGGGGCCGCTCTCCTGGAAGCGCATGGCGATGGCGCACCCCTTGAGAGCGCGGTTACGACCGCCTGCGGTTGGCGTGATCTGGAAGGACTTGTCGCCACGGCGATGCAGTTGACCAGTACAATGGCTGCCAATCCCTTGGCCCATGTCGCCCAAGGCTATCATCGGTTCCGGCGCTACGCGCCGCGCATGTTGAGGGCGCTCGATATTCAGGCAGCATCGGTCGCCGAACCTTTGGTCGAAGCTACTCGGCTTGTCGCAAAGGGCGGACAAGAGACCGTTCGGCCAACAACCTTTCTGCGCCGCAGTTCCAAATGGCACCAGCACCTTCATGCGCAGCCCCCCGATGACCATCGGCTTTGGGAAGTCGCCGTGTTGTTCCATCTGCGCGATGCCTTTCGCTCCGGCGATATCTGGTTGGTGCAGTCCCGGCGCTATGCCGACCTGAAGCAGGCGCTGGTGCCAATAGCAGAGGCGCGGGCCACACCCAGATTGGCAGTGCCCTTCGACCCGGCGGATTGGCTGGGAGATCGCAAAACCCGTATGATTGAGGGACTGAAACGCTTGGCACGCGCTGCCCGTGCCGGGGCAATTCCGGGTGGCTCTATTGAGGACGGAATGCTGAAGATCGACAGGCTCACCGCCGCAGTGCCCGCCGAGGCCCATGAACTTGTTCTGGATTTATACAAAAGGTTGCCCGATGTGCGGATCACCGATCTGCTTCTGGAGGTGGACAATGCCACAGGCTTCACGGAAGCCTTCACCCATATACGCACCGGAGCACCTTGCACTGACAGGATCGGACTGCTGACCGTGCTGCTGGCGGAAGGCCTGAACCTCGGCCTCAGCAAGATGGCCGAAGCCACCAGCACCCATGATTATTCCCAGCTCTCGCGCATCTCACGGTGGCATGTTGAAGGCGACGCGCTGAACCGCGCCTTGGCCATGGTGATCGCGGCGCAATCCACCCTGCCCATGGCCCGTTTCTGGGGTGGCGGCACCACCGCCTCCAGCGACGGGCAGTTCTTTCCAACCACACGTCAAGGTGAGGCAATGAACCTGATCAACGCCAAATATGGCAATGAACCGGGGCTGAAAGCCTATACCCATGTTTCCGATCAGTTCGGCCCCTTTGCCACTCAAACCATCCCGGCGACCGTGAGCGAGGCCCCTTACATCCTCGATGGCCTGCTGATGAATGAGACCGGCAGAAATATCCGCGAACAATATGCTGACACCGGCGGCTTCACCGATCATGTCTTCGCCGTCACAGCCCTTCTGGGCTTCCAGTTCATTCCGCGCATCCGTGATCTGCCCTCCAAGCGGCTCTATGTCTTCGATCCAAGTGCTGTCCCGAAGGAACTGAAAGGCCTGATTGGTGGCAAGGTCAGGCAAAGCATCATCACCACCAACTGGCCCGACATCCTGCGCAGTGCCGCTACCATGGTCGCGGGCGTCATGCCGCCCAGTCAACTGCTGCGAAAGTTTTCAGCCTATCCCCGCCAGCATGAGCTGGCCGAAGCCCTCAAAGAAATCGGACGCGTTGAACGGACGCTGTTCATCATCGACTGGCTACTTGACGCCGACATGCAGCGCCGCGCTCAGATCGGGCTAAACAAAGGCGAAGCACACCACGCCCTGAAAAACGCCCTCCGCATCGGTCGCCAAGGTGAAATCCGCGACCGCACCGCCGAAGGTCAGCACTTCCGCATGGCAGGCCTCAACCTCCTCGCCGCCATCGTCATCCACTGGAACAGCAAACACCTTGGTCAAGCTGTCGCCGCACGAAAACGCGACGGGTTGGATTGCTCACCAATGCTACTGGCACATACCTCACCCCTCGGATGGGCACATATCCTCCTCACAGGCGAATACAGGTGGCCAAAACAGTAAACCAAGGGGCTTAACGTACGATCCTGCACTCTCCGGTATCAGACCCCGAAAAGCCGGGTGGTATCGGGCAGGGCAAGGATGGATTGGATCGACGCCCAAAGCTCCTCCGTCGTGCCGCCCGGGAAATCGGCGCGCGCCGTGCCACTGTCGGGATACATCAGCGTGTCATGCACAAAGGCCGCATCGCCCGCGACATAGGTGACCGAGCCGAGGGTATGGCCGGGGGAGAGCATCACTTGGAAATACAGATCGCCGATGGCAAAGGTTTCGCCCTCGGCAAACATCCGGTCAAAACACCGCGCCGGATCAAATGCGTCCGGCAGGTTGTAAAGATCGCGCCAGATGGCCGCGATTTCAGTGACCTTCTGACCGATCGCCGTCGGCGCGCCGGTCTCCTCCTTCAACCACGCGGCGGCGGTCATGTGGTCGGCATGGGGGTGGGTGTCGAGGATCATCGCCACCTCCAGCCCCTCACGATTGACCAGATCCAGTACAGCCTTTGCGCTGTCTGTCGAAGTGGATGCGGCCTTCGGATCAAAGTCCAGAACCACGTCGATCAGCGCGGCCTGCCCGGTCGCGGGGCAGGCAGCGACATACTGGATGGATCCCGTTTCCTCTTCATAAAGCCCCCAGACATCCGGAGAGGTAGGGCCGTTGGACGGGCTGTGGCGTGTGATCGTCATAATGCCTCGTTTTGGTTGGGGTGTCAGATGGGGGCGCGTCTGTCAGTCAT
>JBARUV010000301.1:0-2884 GCA_049645905.1 Sulfitobacter sp. | reverse complement strand
TGCTGGCCGAGACGACCACCCATGGCTTCGCGCAGGGAAACAACACCGCTATCCATCATGCCCGTGGCGAATATATTTTGCTGCTCAATCCCGACACGGTGGTGCTGAACGGGGCCATCGACCGCCTGTTGGACTTCGCCCGGCGGCAACCCGAGGCGAAAATCTGGGGCGGTCGCACGCTTTACGGCGACCATAGCCTGAACCCGACCAATTGCTGGCAGCAGATGACGCTCTGGAGTCTTACAAGCCAGTTTCTGGGTTTATCCAGCCTGTTCAGCGGCAGCCCGCTGTTCAATCCAGAAGGCTACGGAGGCTGGCTACGCCATGAGGAACGCGAAGTCGATATCGTTACCGGTTGTTTCTTCCTCATTAAAAGAACTTTCTGGTATGAGTTGAACGGTTTCGATGGGACATACGTGATGTATGGCGAGGAGGCCAACCTTTGCCTGCGAGCCCGCAAACACAGTGCCCGACCGCGAATTACACCTGAAGCCGAGATCATCCACTACGGAGGTGCCTCGGAAACCGTCCGGGCCGACAAAGTTGTCCGCCTCATCACCGCCAAGACAACGCTGGTCAGGCACTACTTCCCGGCGTGGCAAAAGCCTTTGGGGTTGATGCTGCTGCGACTCTGGCCGTGGAGCCGAATGCAGGCGGCGCGGTTTCGCGCCAAAGCGACTGGTAAGAAACAACATCGGGAGGCAGCCGAGAACTGGTCTGAGGTTTGGATGCGGCGGAGCGAGTGGCGTTCAGGATATCCTAAACGCTGTCCGACACCATAGCACGGGCGTGAAAACGTCTTATGCGCACAGGGACCGGACACTTACTCACAAGCCTTCTTTCCTGTGGCGCTTCATGATCTCAAGCACGGTGTTTTTGTTGATACCTAGGTCACGGGCAATCCAGCGATATGATCGGCCATCAGCAACCGCTTGAATGACCTTAGGTGCAAACTTGTCTGCCTTCGGCCGCTGCCCTGGTTGACGGCCGAGTTTCTTTCCTCGCGCCCGCGCAGCGGCCAATCCTGATTTAACCCTCTCGCTGAGCAAGTCACGCTCGAACTGGGCAATTCCGGCCAGCATGGTTGTCATCATCCGACCATGCGGGGTGTCGAGTTCAAAGGTCATGCCACTCATGGCAACGACAGACACCTTCCATCCGGACAACCTGTTCAGGGTGTCTAGCAAATCTTGTGTTGATCGACCCCACCGGGAAAGCTCGGTAACGAGGATAGCGTCAATCAGTCTGGCCTGGGCCAAGTCGATAATTTGGTTGCGGGCACCACGATTAGCGGAAGCGCCGGAGGCGGTTTCCTTGAATATCCCAATGACCTCGAACCCCCCTCGTTCAGCAAAACTGGTGAGCTCACCAACTTGACGTTCACAGGATTGGTCAGAGGTTGAGACCCTAGCATAGATGGCGGCGCGCTGTCCCAATTGAACCCCTGTAGTTTTTGACCTTGCAAGCCATTGTTTTTAATTGCGCGGACTTTGTCTTTAACAGACTAATGACTATCGAGGACAAACTAACATGCCAACTCCTGTGTTTGGCCATACTTGGAATAGACATACTAACAGATGATCGCATGGCAAATCGCTACGAACGTTTGCGGCAAGGTCCTTACAAGCGATTTGTTTAGTCAGACTAAGTTGACCCTATTCGTAATAGCCGTAGCCGTACTCCGCCCCCATATAGCGGCACTTGTTCAGCACCACGCCCATCACATTGGTCTGGCTGGCCAGATCCTGTTCGCAGATGTCGATTTCCTTGACGGTGGTGGATTCCGCACCTGCGACCAGCAGAACGCAATCGACATGGCGCGCAAAAGCCATCATGTCATCGCTGACCAGCATCGGCGGCATGTCGAAGATCATCACGTCGGGAGCATAGGTCGTTTCAATATCGATCAATACCTCGGGAATATGCGCGCCACTGAGAAGTTCGGCAGGTTCGCGCCAAGGTCGCTGGTTGGCTGAGATCGCCAGGTTGGGGCCATAGCATACGGCGTTTTCGGAAAAGGGCCGCGACCCTTCCAGCACATGGGCAAAGCTCATGTCACCCTCAATCCCCAGCATTTTGGTCAGTGAAGGCCGACGCAGGTCCAGTTCCATCAGCACGGTACGCAGATCGGCCTGACGCTGGAGACTCATCGCAAGATTGGTCGCAATGGTGCTTTTGCCGCAGGCTGCTGCCGGCGAGGTGATCGCCAACCTGCGCCAGCCATTGTCACGCATCTGCTGCAGCACGCGGGTGCGCATCATATCGATGCCTGCCGCCTCTTGGCCGCCCTGCAGAGCCACGATGCGGTTTTGTTTCATCAACTTGGGTTGAAGCGTCAGCAAGGGCAGCGCTTTCCACGCATCAGCCACATTGGGTGAAACAGCCTTTGCCAAGCTCTTGGCTCTGGCCTGTGTGGATCCACGTACCGGCTGCGATTTTCGATCGGCCTTTTGAGCAACTTGAGGCCTAGGTACTGCCCCTTTGGGATCTTTCCCATCGCGCTCAGCGCGGGCTTTGGCCAATGCGGATTGTATCTTTTCCATTGTGTTTCCTCAGACCTGAAGCAGCGTGAGACCAGACGTCAGGTCAGCCATCCCCACCCGCTTGGTCAACGCATTAATCAGCCGGTCAATAGGGATGAGATAGTTATCAATCGCCCAAAGCCCGGCTGGAATCGCTATCAGAAAAAATCCCAGTATACTGAATATGATCACCCGGCGGCGTATGCGCTCAGCTTTGGTGCGATAATAGGGCAGCGTGGCAAAGGGCGTGATCCCCAGACTGTTGGTCAGTTCGACAGGCCTCCGGATGCCTTTGTTGAGAAACTCCATCAAGGCGACAAAAGCCAACCCCAGAAACATCACGCCACCGATACCCCCTGCCG